>NZ_JAMBDT010000058.1:0-31909 GCF_025143765.1 Gordonia sp. p3-SID1431 | reverse complement strand
CGCCCCCCCCCCGAACCCATCTGGGTCCTCCCTCCTCCTCACCACGTGTTCTCTTTCCTCACCACTGGTCGAAGCCGACGTTGACCTGGGGGTATCCGGTGTCGATGTGGTTGTTCATCCATTAGTTCTGGGCGTGGGGTCCCCAGATGCTGCTCATGGCGGTGTTGACGTTGTGGGGGTGGTTGGTGAGTTGGTAGTTGGCGGTGGGGCCGAAGGCGCCGATGCGGTAGATGGCGTTGACGTCGAGGTGGTTGGTGAAGGGTGCGGTGGCGGTGATGGTTTCGGTGGCGCCGGGGTAGAGGATGTGTTGGGGTGCGTTGATCCATTGGCCGCCGTCGGTGTTGACGCCTTGGAGGTATTCGGGCTTGTCGGTGTGGTTGGTGATGGTCATGGCGACGGTGGGTTCGCCGGGTCGGGTGATGGGTAGGGTGCCTGAACCGTCCTGGGTCTGGTGGAGACCGTGATCTCACCAGGAGAATGCCGGTATGGGTGCACTGAGGAAGTTTGATCCAGAGACGCGTGAGCGGGCTGTGAGGATGTATCACGACCACCTCGCCGAGCATGGCGGCGGAAAGCTCGCCGCCCGGAAACACGTGGGCGCATTGCTCGATATCAACCAGGCGACGTTGCGGAACTGGATCGAGAAGGACCGGCCGATCGTGACTGCGCGGGGAACGATGACGGTGGGCGAGCAGGACGCCGAGTTGGCGGCGCTTCGCAAGGAGAACGCTGAATTGCGAAGGGCCAATGAGATTTTGAAGACAGCGTCGGCGTTTTTCGCCGCGGCGGAGGTCGACCGCCGACTGCGGTGATCGTTGATTACATCGACGCTCACAAGGGTCGGTTCGGGGTCGCCCCGATCTGCCGAGTGCTCACTGAGCACGGCGTGCAGATCGCCCCGTCCACCTACTACGCCCGCACGCAAGCGGGTCCGGTCTCGGTGACACGATTGGCCGAGGCGTACGACGCTAACGCGGTCTACCAGGCGTTTCATCGCAATCGTGGCGTGTACGGCGTCCGCAAAATCTGGCACACGATGCGCCGCGAGGGCCGTGAGATGGGCCGTGATCAGGTGGGCCGACTGATGGGGATCTGCGGGATCGCCGGAGTCACCCGCGGAAAACATCGCACGATCACGACCCAGCGCGATGATCGCGCGCCGCGGCATCCTGATCTGGTGGAGCGCAAGTGGTCATTGCCGGCCAGGCCAGATCAGTGGTGGGTGGCTGATTTCACCTACTGCTGGACCCTGGCAGGGTTCGTTTACACCGCGTTTCTCGTCGATGTGTACTCGCGTCGAATCCTCGGGTGGCGGGTGATGACGAGCAAGTCGACACCGTTGGTGACCAGCGTTCTCGAACAGGCCTTGTTCACCCGACGTAGAACCGACTTCTCGTTCACTGCAACAGGTTTGATTCATCACAGCGATGCCGGAAGTCAGGGTGAATTCAACTGGTCGTCGCAACACCTTGATCGTGGAGGTGTTGGCTTTGGCTACAGCAGACTGGAGCAAGAAGACCAGCGATGCGCCCACGGGGGTTCGTCGGCAGGGGCGAGCTGATCGTGCGTTGCGGCCGGCGATGCGTTCGCCGGGCCGGCCCGAGCCGTCGCGGGCGGTGCAACGTCAGTTTTGGGGGTTGATCGCGACGGGGATGAGCACGGCGGAGGCGTCGGTGGCGGTCGGCGTGTCGGTGCCGGTGGGGTCGCGGTGGTTCCGCCACGCTGGCGGAATGACGCCACTGAGTCTGGACGAGCCGGCGGGTCGTTACCTGTCGTTCGCTGAACGGGAAGAGATCGCGCTGCTCCGCGCCCAACAGTGTGGTGTGAGAGAGATTGCTCGGCAGATCGGACGCAGTCCGGCAACGATTTCGCGTGAGTTGCGCCGCAACTCCGCGACCAGGAGTGGGAAACGTGAGTATCGAGCCTCGGTGGCGCAGTGGAAAGCTGAGCAGGCCGCCAAGCGCCCGAAAACAGCGAAACTCGTGGCCAACGTCGAGTTGCGGGAGTACGTGCAGGAGCGGTTGGCGGGCACTGTCCGTAGCCCCGACGGCACGATCGTCGCCGGCCCCACGCCGCCGCCGTGGAAGGGGCTCAACAAGCCGCACCGGGCCGACCGGCGGTGGTCTCTGGCATGGAGTCCGGAGCAGATCTCCCAGCGCCTGCGGGTCGATTTCCCCGATGATGAATCCATGCGCATCAGTCATGAGGCAATCTATCAATCCCTGTTCATCGAGGGCCGTGGCGCGCTCAAACGCGAGTTGGTGGCGTGCCTGCGGACCGGGCGGGCATTGCGGGAGCCCCGTGCTCGCTCACGCAACAAGCCGCAGGGTCACGTCACCTCCGATGTCGTCCTCAGCCAGCGCCCGCCTGAGGCCCACGACCGTGCTGTCCCCGGCCACTGGGAGGGTGATCTCATCATCGGTGTGGGTCGGTCGGCTATCGGCACTGTTGTCGAACGGCGCAGTCGCGCAACGATTCTAGTCCATCTCCCACGCTTGCAAGGGTGGGGTGAGCAACCGCGGGTGAAGAACGGGCCGGCACTCGGTGGCTACGGCGCCATCGCGATGAACGCGGCACTGACGGCGTCGATAGCGGCGCTGCCGCAGCAGTTGCGCAAGACGTTAACGTGGGATCGCGGTAAGGAACTGTCCGCTCATGCCCAGTTCGCGATGGATACCGGAACGCAGGTGTTCTTCGCCGATCCGCATTCACCGTGGCAGCGACCGTCCAACGAGAACACTAATGGGCTGCTGCGCCAATATTTTCCGAAGGGAACTGACCTGTCACGGTGGTCTGCAAACGACCTCGAGGCCATCGCATACACCCTCAACAACCGTCCCCGAAAGGCCCTCGGCTGGAAGACCCCCGCCGAAGTCTTTGAAGGACAGTTACACTCACTACAACAACCCGGTGTTGCATGGACCGATTGAACCCGCCCAGTACACAGCGCTGGCGTTCACCGAAGCATTACGCGACTCCGGCTTGGCCGGATCGATCGGGTCGGTCGGCGATGCACTCGACAATGCGTTGATGGAATCAGCCATCGGGTTGTACAAGACCGAACTGATCGAGCGCCAGCGATCGTGGACCGGGCGCGCAGAAGTCGAGCGCGAGACCGCCGCCTGGGTGCACTGGTACAACACCGAGCGGCTGCACTCATCGATCGGCTACTGCCCGCCCATTGAGTACGAGAGGCGCTACCGTGAGACAGCCACCTCCGAGATGGCGGTGGCCTAAACGAGGTCTCCATCCGATCCAGGACGGTTCAGGCGGTGGCGATGCGGGTGGTGGTTTTCATGGTGGGCTCCGGTGTGGTGTGGGGGTTGTGTTGGTGACACCACTGACTTTGCTAGGGATGGGGCGTGAAGGGATTCCGCTGACCGGGTGATGGGTCGGGTGAATGGTGCCTCCACCGATCGGGGGACATGCGGTGGCCACGGGCGCTGCGTGCCTCACACCTCGCGGGCAGGAACCTCGACGATCGCGACGGTTCCACCGCGGGGATGGTTCTCCAGTGACAACGTGCCGCCGGTCCCTTCGATGCGCACTCGACGCGATGCAAGTCCGATGTGGCCCTTGGCTTGTCGTCGACGCATCAACTCGTCGACGTCGATGTCGGGAGGTAGCCCGATGCCGTCGTCCACGACGACAAGGCGCGCTCGGCCGTCATCGAACTCGGCGGTGACGTCGACCGTCGTCGCGGACGCGTGTTTGGTCACGTTCGTCAGCAATTCGCGCGCGGTGGCGAACAGCAGCGAGTCGGCGGACGTGCGTAGTTCGGGCGGCCAGCCCGCGGTGTCGACGGAGATCGCCGGGGCACCGGCGCGGCTGCCGAACGAGGCGGCGAGGTCGGTGAGGGCCACCGACAGACCGGCCTGTTCCAGAACCGCCGGGTGCAGCTCACTCAGCGTCGACCGCAGCAACTGCGCCGCGTCGCGCAGCGCACCGTCCACGCGGTCGAGGGTCACCGGATCGGCGGAGTCACGGAGCGTGGCGAGTTCCTGACGCGCCGCCAGTACGTACTGCAAAGCCCCGTCGTGGAGGTTGTCGGCGAGATCCCGGCGTTCGCGTTCCTCGATCTCCATCGTCGCGTCCAGCAATCGGGCGCGTTCTGCGGCTAGCGCCCCGATCGTTCTCACCCGGGATCGCTGTAGGCGAGACAGCAGGATCGCGCCGACGGCCAACGCTGCGACGACGAGGATGCGCAGGATGATCACCGACCACGGCTCGCCGTTCGACGTGCGGGCCAGCATGGAAGAGACGGCGTACACCACGGTCGTGACGATCACTACCACCGCACAGGTCCTGGGCTGCAACGCGATCGCCGCGATCATCGGCACCAGGACGAACCCGCTGAGGAGAACGTCGGTGGTCCAACTCAATTCGTTGGACCGGCTGGCGGCGACCGCGAGCGCGGTGAGCAGGAGGAGGTCGATCGGCAGCGCTATCCACGAGTACCGGATCATCGACGATTCGTGGCGGACGACCACGACGGCTCCGCCGATGCACCAGGCCGCGTACAGGATCGCCGTCACGAGGCTGAACGTCTCCGCGTGCGCGGGTGGGTCGAGGCTGACGGTCAGTAGCACGAACAGCGACAGGAACAGTCGGAGGACCACCTGAATCCGGATGCCACGGATCGCATGGTCGATCAGGATGTCGTGGATTCGCGGCTCGTCGGCGAACTCGTCGAGACCCAGATAGCGTGTCGCCCCCGCGATCTCGACGCTGCCAGCGTCGTCGTCCCCTGGCCTCGAGGGGTCCGCGCTATTCGAGGAGCCCACGACGCATCGCCTCGGCGACCGCGGCCGCACGGTCGGACACGCCGAGCTTCTCGTAGAGGCGCTGGGTGTGCGTCTTGACCGTCGACGCGCCGATGTAGAGTTCGGCGGCGACCTGTGGAATCGACTGTCCGCGTGCGAATCCCGTGAGAACCTGGCGCTCTCGCTCGCTCAGGGCCGGCGCGTCACGCTGGGTCTGCGCACGGATCTCGCCTGCCAGTCCCGCGGCGAGCTCCGGCGGTACCACCGTCTCTCCCTTGGCCACCCGGGTCACCGCGCCGACGATGTCGTCGCGATCGGCGTCCTTCGACAGGTAACCGGCCGCACCTTCCTGCAGCGCCCGGAAGACGATCGGGCCGTCGGTGACCGCGGACAGCAGCAGCACTCGGGTCGGCAACCCGTCGCGCGACACCGCATGGGCAACCTCGACGCCGGTCATGTGCGGCATCTGGTGGTCGACCACCGCGACGTCGGGTTTCTCCCGACGGATCAGCTCGAGCCCGGCCAGACCGTCGGCGGCCTCGCCGACGACCCGTACCCGTCCACTGGCCGCCAGGCCACGGGATACACCGTCGCGGAAGAACGGGTGATCGTCGACGACGACCACGGTGACGAGGGTGTTCATCGGATCAGGATAGGCGGGGTGAGGACCTGAACCGAGCCGAACAGTGCTCCCGTCCCCGAATGGGTCATACCGAGAGACCAGCCACCGCCGGTCGCGCAACTCGACGCGATTTGGCAACCTCGGATCGGGGACCGATACCGAGGATCGGAGTGGGGGATGTATCGACCGGACCTGCACCTGGGAGCGCTGAGGGGCCCGCTCCCGCGATCGCCGCTGCATGTGCTGCGGACCTATCTGGCGGTGACGACGCTGCTGTACGCGGTGGGGGTGGCTCTCACGCTGTTCCCGGCCGACGACTCGGCGACCCTGTCCGACCCAACGGGGGGACTGGTCGCCGTCGTGCTGGGCCTCGCGGCGCTGGGGTGGCTGTCGGTGCGGCCGCAGCGCCCGCTACCGGCCGTGATCGCGGCCGGTGTCGCCACCCCCGCGGTGATGGCGTTCCACGAGCTGATCAGTGCCGAGTTCCTGTGCATGATCGCGGCGATGTTCCTGGCGATGTACGTACGTGCCACTCTTCCGCGTCGGCAGGCGTGGGCGTTCATCGGTGTGCTGACGGCCGGGTGCGTCGTCGCGCTTGCCGTGGCGCCCGCACCGAAGTACCTCAGCACGTACATCGTCGTCGCCGTCGCCATCCCGGCGGCGGCGGAGTCGTTCGGGTTGCTGACGCGGACGCTGCTCACCGCGGTCTGTGCTGACCCGCTGACCGGCGTGTTCAACCGCGCGGGTTGGGAACTCGCGACCGCGGGGCTCCTCGACGGACGGCGGTCGGCCGCGGCGGTCACGGTGATCTCGTGGTCAGTCGACGACTCCGAGACGACCGACGACCCGCGCGAGAGGGAACGGCGACTGGTTCGCCGTGCCCGGACCTGCGTCGACTTGCTTCCCGCCGATTCCGCCCTGGCACGCCTGGCCGATTCGGAGTTCGCGATCTGCGTAGTGCACGACGACTACGGTCCACCCGGGCAGGCGGCGGCGCTGATCGATGAGCTGCGTCGACACCTGCCCGATGCCTCACTCGCCGCGGCCACCGCGCCGGCGCCGGCAGCGGATGTCGCCGCCCTACGCGCGCAGGCGTCGTCCCGCCTGGCGTCCGTCAGACGCAGCGAGCCCGGGCCGGCCCGACATTCCGATCACCCCGACATGCAGTGAGGCGGGCGGCTCATCCGGGCAACCACCATGTCGAGCCCGGCATCGAGTTCTGCGATCGCGGTCGTGCCGGTGCACATCGAATACGATGCCGCTCATGACCTCGGCCATCGTGGTGGGGGCAGGCCCCAACGGGCTCGCCGCCGCCATCACCCTCGCGCAGCGGGGCATCGAGGTGACGGTGCTGGAGGCGGCCGAGACGATCGGTGGTGGCGCCCGCTCGTCCGAGCGAATCCTGCCCGGCCTGCTGCACGACGACGGCGCGGCCGTCCACCCGATCGGGCTGGCATCGCCGTTCTTCCAGAGCCTCGGACTCGCCGACCATGGGCTCGAATGGGGCTGGCCGGAGATCGACCTCGCACACCCGCTGCCAGACGGCCGGGCCGGCGCCATGATGAACTCGCTGGACGAGACCAGTCGGCTTCTCGGGGTCGACGGACCACGATGGCGGAGCCTGTTCGGTCCGTTGGCGGAGAACTTCGACGACCTGGCGCAGGAAGTGCTGGGCCCGCTCCTGCACGTGCCGCGTCATCTCGGCCCGCTTGCCCGGTTCGGGCCCGCCGCTCTCCTGCCCGCAACCGTCCTGGGACGGGTGTGGCACATGGACGAGGCGGCGGCCTTGTTCGCCGGGAACGCCGCCCATGGGTGGTACCCGCTCACCCGGCCGACCACTTCTGCGTTCGCGCTGATGTTCGCCGCCATCTCCCATCGGTACGGCTGGCCGATCATCAAGGGCGGCACGGCCCGAATGCCGGCGGCCCTCGCCGCGGTGCTGACAACACTGGGCGGCCGCATCGAAACCGGCCATCGGGTCAGCTCCCTCTCCGACCTCCCACCGGCGAATGTGGTCCTGCTCGACCTGGAGCCCGGCGCGGTCGCCGACCTTGCGGGGGACGCACTCCCGAGGCGAGTCCGTAAGGCGTATCGACGGTTTCGGCGGGCGCCCGCCGCGGTCAAACTCGACCTCGCCGTCGACGGCGGAATCCCGTGGCGGGACGAGTTCTCCGGTCGGGCGGGCACCGTGCACGTGTGCGGCTCCGCCGCCGAGGTCGTCGCGTCCGAGGCCGAGATCCATCGTGGCCGGATGCCGGAGCGGCCCTTCGTCCTCGTCGCCCAGCAATATCTGGCCGATCCGGCGCGGTCGGTCGGTGACGTCCATCCGGTGTACGTCTATGCACATGTGCCGCATGGCTACAGCGGCGACGCCACGAACGCCGTGCTCGCGCAGCTGGAACGATTCGCGCCGGGGACGCGCGATCGGATCGTCGGGTCCGTCGTGCGCACGCCCGCAGATCTCGCCGCGAGCAATGCCAACCTCGTCGGCGGCGACATCATCGGTGGGGCAAACGATCCCCTCCAGGTCGTGATGCGCCCCCGGATCGCGGCCGACCCGTATGGCACCGGAATCCCGGGTGTCTACATCTGCTCGGCGTCCACGCCACCGGGCGCCGGAGTGCACGGAATGTGTGGCCACAACGCGGCTCTGAGTGCACTGCGCCGGCTCGGCCCGTAGATCAGAGTCGCGATTGCCCGCGAGAACCCCCGGCGCTGCCGCTAGGGTCGGGGGATGACCGGGTGGTTCGATGAGCGGATCGTCGAGACCGGTCGTCTGCCGTTGTTCTTCCTGTTGCTCGCCTTCGTCCTGACCTTCCTGTTCATCCGCTTCAGTGTGCGGATGATCCGCGCTGAGGTCAGTTGGTGGCCGGGCAACGTGACGCCGGGCGGGGTGCATGTGCACCACGCCTTCTTCGGCATGATGGCGATGTTGGTGGCGGGCTTCGGATTCGTCGCGGTCGACCCGCTCCGGACACCGGTGATCGACTGTGTCCTGGCGGCCCTGTTCGGCATCGGAGCGGCGCTCGTGCTCGACGAGTTCGCGCTCATCCTCCACCTGCGCGACGTCTACTGGGCGGAGGAGGGGCGGACGTCGATCGACGCGGTGTTCGTTGCGATCGCCATCGGTCTGCTCTTCCTCCTCGGGTTGCAGCCGTTCGGGGCGTTCGAGGTCGTCGGGGACATCCGGAACGAGAACGGCCTGGTGGCACGGCTGGTCGCGGCGGGTGTCGTCGTGCTCAACGTGCTCCTGGCGATCGTCACCCTGATCAAGGGCAAGGTCTGGACCGGACTGGTGGGCATGTTCGTCCCGGTCCTGCTGTGGTTCGGTGCCGCGCGACTCGCGCGGCCGCGATCACCATGGGCCCGGTGGCGATACAAGAACCGCCCCCGCAAACTGGCTCGCGCGATCGGGCGTGAGCAGCGATATCGAGAACCGTTGATGCGATGGAAGATCGTCGTGCAGGAGGCGGTGGCGGGGCGTTTCGGGGTGCCCGACGCGCCGGCTCCCGTTCCGGTTCCCCCGCCGGCGTCCGTCCCGGCGGCGGTCGGCGTGGTGACCGAGAAGGTACCGAGCGCGCTGGCGACCGCTATCCGATGGCGGCGCACGCGCCGGGCCCTGCGCACGGTCCCGATCTGGCGGTTGCCGGTCGTGCTGGTGACGTTCGCGATCGTCGCCGCGTGGACCACCGTCGGATTCGACGAGCTGCTCGAACTGGAGGTCGACCCGGGAACCCTGGCGACGCTGCTCAGTGTCATCGCCGGTTCGATGGCGACCCTGACCGGTCTCGTGTTCACCGCCGTCACGCTCGCGATGCAGTTCGGGGCGTCGTCGATCTCGGTGCGGGTGATCCCGATGCTGCAGCAAGAACCCGTCATGCGATGGTCCACCGGCTTCTTCCTCGCGACCTTCGTCTACAGCGTGATCATCGCGATCGACCTGTCGGTCGGGGGTCCGGACGAGCCGACCCCCGGCCTGTCCACGGCGATCGCGTTCATGCTCACCACCGTCAGCGCGTACCTGTTCATCGCGCTCGTCGGGAAGGTCGGCACGATCCTGAACACCGCGCGCCTACTGCAGTGGATCGCCGACGACGGCCGGTCCGCGATCGTGCGGCAGCTGCCGCCGGCGGACAGGCACGACGAGAGCACCGCCGCAACCGAGTTCGGTACCCGCTCCGATTCCGACGCGAGCGACGCCGAGCTATTGGGGACCGGCCCGGGCGCGGCGACGGACCCGAATGCGACGGATGAGATGCGAACGCAGATCAGGCTGGGCGAGGTGACCGCGCGGGGGCGGGTCCTGCTGGCGGTCAACGGTGATCGTCTGCGGCGGTACGCGGCGTCGTGGAACGTGCGGATCAACGTGCTGGTCGCCGTCGGAGACCATGTGCCGCACGATCTCCCGGTGGTCGAGATCGTCGGCGACCCGACGCGGGTGGAGACCCGGCGGGTGCTGGCCTGTCTGTTGTTCGGGGACACCCATCAACCCTCGGTGAGCCCGGCCGCGGCGCTGCAGGCGATCTCGGACATCGCGCTCAAGGCGATGTCCGCGGGCAGCAACGACCCCAGCGTCGTGGTGCAGGCGCTGGATCACACCGAGGACCTGCTGCTGCTGTTGGCTCCCCGGCTGTGCGGTGAGCGCGCCACGCCGGACGGCTCGGTCCGCGGCATCCGGCGCAGCTGGGCGGACTACGTCGCGATCGGGACCGACGAGATCCGCAGGCACAGCACCGGCCAGGTACAGGTGCAACGCCGCCTGCGCGCGCTGTTCGAGTCCCTTCTCGCCGGGTGCGGGCCCGCGCAGCGCGCGCCCGTGGCCGAGCGACTGGCCGTACTCGACGCGCAGGTCGCCCGCGACTGGACCGACGACCTCGACCGGCGACTGGCCGCGGCTGCGGACCGGCAGGGATACGGGTCCGAGTTCGGCCGGTGAGGTGAGCAGATAGATCACGCGAATCGGACACAACCGATACCCTGAGTCCGTGCTCGCGTCCCAGTCCGCCGACCGTCGTGCGGTGGTCGACGAGATGCACGACTTCGTCGCCGCTGCCCAACGCGATTCGGGTTCCGCCCGCCGTGGGGTCGGCGTGATCACCGCCGGCCCGGGCGCCGGAAAGACCCATACGCTCCGGGAACTGGCCTCTGCCGCCGACGGATCCGTTCGCACGGTGCGGGCGGACGAACTGTCGTGGCGCCAACCGTTCGGACTCGCCGGGCAGCTGCTCGGAGTGGATCTGCCGACGCCGGTTCCCGACGGCTTCGACGATGACCTCTATGCGCGCGTGGACACGCTGTGTGCCGACGGGCCGCTCGTGCTCGTCGTCGACGATGCCCACCACGCCGATGCCGCGACCCTGGAACTGTTGTCCCGCCTCGTCTCTGCCACGCGGGTCCTACCGCTGGTGATGCTCGTCGGCCGGCGTCCGCTCCCACAACGGGATCTGCTGAACCGGTTGGTGGCGCGAGCGGAGGTCGTCGACTGGTCCCTGCCCCCGCTGGGCGCCGACGAGGTCCGCCGTATCTCGACTGAGACCGTCGGTGCCGCACCGGACGCCGAACTCTTCGGGCTGCTCGGTGCATCGGGTGGGAACCCGATGCACGTGATCTCGGTGCTGCGCGCGCTGCAGCAGTCGGGCGGTCTGCGGATCGTCGACGGCCACGCGGCGGTCGACGCACGAACCGCGACCGGGGTACCGAGTGGACTCGAGGACGCGATCGCCGAACACGTCGCCCTCCTCGACGGTCGTGCGCGCGAACTGACGCAGAAGCTCGCGGTGTGGGGCCGCCCGGCGACACTCGCGCAACTGGCCGCGGTCGACGCGGTTCCGCCCGCCTCTCTGGTCGGGCCGGCCCAGTCGGCGATCGACGCCGGGATCGTCGGCGTCGACGACGGAGGAGCGTTGCGCTTCACGCACGACCTCTACGCCGACGTCACCTATGGACAACTCGATCCGATGCTGCGCTCGGTATTGCACGATGCGATCGCCAGCCATCCCAGTACCCGGCACGATCCGCAGTCCGTGGCACATCACCGAATCGCCTCGGGCAGTGACGAAACCGCGATGTTCGCAGCGGTACGCCGTGCCGAGAGCGAACTCGCCAGCACACCGGCGGTCGCGGCGGAACTCCTGGAGACGTTGGCCGGCACCGCACGTCCGTCGGCGGGGGTCAACACCGCACTCGCGCTCGCCCTCGCCCGAACCGGGCAGCTCGACCGGGCTTCACGCGTCGCCGAGGACGGCATGGCACTGGCGACCGAGATCGCCGAGTTCGCCGAGCTGCATCGGATCCTGTTGTTCGCCCTGATCGCCAAGGGGGACACCGACCGGGTGCGGGACCTGATCGACGAGACCCTGCAGCTCCCGGTCGGCGACGACGTCGCCGGCACGCTCACCGACCTGCGGCACTACGTGGGCATTCTCGACGGACGAAGACCCGCGCCGGACACCCCGTTCTTCGACGTCGAGCGGGACGCGTCCACCCGATCGGTGTCCGGCCTGATCGCCGAGGCGCTACGCCGGTTCCTGCGCGGCGAGGTGGAGGAGGCGCTCGGGATCGCGCTGCTCGCCTCGCGTCGGGACGCGGCGGAATCCGCCGGCGGCACACTGTCGACGTCGTCGGCCGACATCTGGCCGTCGCTGATCGAACAGTACGCGCACGGCCCGGCGGCGGCGGCCGACCTGCTCGCGGGTGCCGCCCGGTTGCGATCGAGCCGGGGCGCCGACTGGATGACCGCCTACCACGAGTTCACCCGCGGCGGAATAGCTCTCGGGCTCGGCGACCTCGACGACTCGGCGGCATCTTTCGATGCCGGACTGGATCGCGCGGACTCCGCGGACATGGGCTGGAAGTCGATGGCGGTCGGCGGGCGGGCCATGGTCGACGTGCTGCGCGGCGACCTGGCGGCCGCGTCGACTCGCCTCGACGCGTGGGACGACACGGGGTTACCGGACCAGTTCGGTTTCCCGGTGCCCACCCGCGCCCGCGCCCTGCTGCTCGAGGCGAACCGGAAACTACGTGCGGCCGCGACGACAGCCGGCCGCGCATGGGACCACGGCCGCCGGTTCGGTCTGTACTCCTGGCTGCCCACCGTCGTTCTCGAGACCGCGCGGATCGGCGCGCGTGCGGGCGACACCGCGCTGCTCGGCAGCATTCTGGACGGGCTCGACGAGTTCCCGGTACCGCCCGCGCGGCCCATGTCCGGGCCCGTCGCGGTGGCCCGCGCGATGTGTTCGGTGGTGCTCCACGACGCGGACCCGTTGACGATCGTGCACGCCGCCGACGAGTACGCCGAGATCGTGCAGGCGGTCGGGGACCGGCAGTCCGAGGCGTGCATGTGGGAGGAAGCCGCGTGCGCGGTCGCCCTTTCGGGAGACCGGGACCGCGCCCGCGAGCTCGCCCGGCGAGCGATGCGACTGACGCGTGCCATGGGAGCAAGCACCAGCTCCGCACGCGTGGCCTCGCGGTTGCGTCCGTTGGGGATTCGGCTCGACCCCGCGGCACGCGACCGGCCGACCCATGGTTGGGACAGTCTCACCAAGACCGAGACGACCGTCGCCGAACTGGTCGCGGCCGGCATGAGCGGCGGCGAGATCGCCGACCGACTGTTCATCTCGACCCGCACGGTGCAGACCCACGTCTCCCACGCCCTCGCCAAACTCGGCCTGCGCACCCGCGTCGAACTCGCCGCGTTCGTCGTGGGTCGGCAGCAGAACTGAGCATCGTCGCACGGTTGGCGCAGATTTCTCCGTCAGAACGCAGATGTACGCGTCATCGGCCCGGCGGACAGTGGGTGTACCCCCAACGAGGACCCACCTCGGCCGTACCGAAGGAGACCACCCGTGAACGCCAAATCGATGATCTTGGGACTCGCCCCCTGGTTCGTGTTCGCCTGGGCGGCCGAACGCCTGGGTGCCGACCACGTCACGCTCGCCGCGATCGCCGCCTGCGCGCTGGCCCTGGCCGTCACCATCTACGAGGCCGTCCGCACCGGCGGCGGTTGGAAGATCATCGACGTCGCCGGGGTCGTCCTGTTCGGCGTCATCGCGCTCATCGGCATCGTCGGTGACACCCAGGTCGACGAAGCGCTCGTGTTCTTCGGTCGCGGTGGTTCGGCGTTCGTCCTCGCCGCGGTCATGGCCGTGTCCGCGTTCACGGTCCCGTTCACCGAGCAGTACGCCCGCGAGACCGTCGATCCCGCCCTGTGGCACTCACCGGTGTTCCGCGCGAAGAACCGCCAGATCAGCCTCTTGTGGGCCGGGGCGATCGCACTCATGGGCTGCTCGCACATCGTCGCCGGATTGCTGGCGTCGTCGGCGTCGGTGTCCGGCAGCCACCCGGGCAACATCCTGCTCAACTGGGTCGTGCCGATCGCGCTGATCGTGTTCGCGGTCAAGCGGACCCGGGCCATCGCCGACGCGGCCCCCAGCGCGCCCGCCGCCTCCACCGCCCCGACCGCCGGCTGACCCCCGCGGCACAGCCCTCCTACCGACCCGCCCTAAGGACATCCGATGACCATCACCACGCCCCCCACCCCCGCCCCCGTCGACCTCGCGCATCACGCCCACCTCACCGGTGTGTACGCCCCGCAGCGGGAGGAGGTCGATGTCACCGACCTGCCCGTCCGCGGCGAGATCCCCGCGGATCTGCGCGGCAGCTACCTGCGCAACGGCCCCAATCCGCGTTTCGATCCCATCGGATCGTTCGTCTATCCCCTCGACGGTGACGGCATGGTGCACCGGATCAGCATCGACGGCGGTCGCGTCGGGTACACCAACCGCTTCGTCCGGACCCCGATGGTCATCGCGGAAGAGGCTGCCGGACATGCACTCTGGTCCGGGCTCACCGACGGGTACACACCACCCGCGAGCGTTGTCGGGGACGAACTCGCCGGCACCTACCGCGAACTGCCCGACATCAACATCGTCCGCCACGGCGGACGGTTGATGGCGATGGCCGAATCCGACCAGCCCTACCTGCTCGAGCCGTCGACGCTGGCCACACTGGCCAAGACCGACTGCTCCGGGGCGATGCGGGTGGGTAGTACCGCCCACCCGAAGATCGACCCGTCCACCGGAGAGATGGTCTTGTTCAACTACGGACTCGAGTCGCCATACCTGACGTGGTCGGTGGTGTCCGCGGACGGGACGACGACCACCGGGCCCACGCCGGTCGACGGTCTGGACAAGTCGGTCATGATCCACGACATGGCCCTCACGTCGCGGTACCTCGTACTCTTCGTGTGCCCGTTGATCTTCGACCTCGAAGCCGCGATGACCGGTGGCTCGCTGCTGTCTTGGCAACCCGACGACGGCACGCGCATCGCCCTCATCCCGCGCGACGGCGGTCCGGTGCGCTGGGTCCAGACCGACCCGTTCTGGGTGTGGCACTTCGCCAACGCCTTCGACGGCCCGAGCGCCGAGGACGGTGTCACCGTCGACTACGTGGAGTGGAGCTACCCGGGTGGCTTCGCCTCCGAACCCCGGCCGGCGACGTCGGCGCTCACCCGCGCGATCATCCGCCCGGATGGCACCATCACCCGGAACACGATCAGTGACAACGCCTTCAACATGGAGTTCCCGCGAGTCGACGACCGGTTGCTCACCCGGGACCACCATCGCGTGGCAACAGTGGCGAAGGGGCCCCGCGACACCGATGCCACCGACAGTCTCTGGTTCCACGATCTCTCCGCCGGCACCGAGACCTTCTGGAGTCCCGGAACCGCGATCGGCGAGCCGATCTACATCCCGGGCATCGAACGCGATCACTGGGGCGCGATCGGCACCGACCCCGCCGACATGCGTTCGTACTTCTACCTTCTCGCCGCCGACGAGCCGACGGCCGGACCGGTCGCCACCGTCGAACTCCCGATCCGCGTCCCCGCCGGGCTGCACGGGGCATGGCTAGCTGACTGACCCCCCTGACAAACCCACCCTATTTCCGTAAACCCATCCCGTCGGAGCGTGCTGGGTTTGTGGAAAAGGGGTGGGTTTGCGGTTGTGGCGCTATTGAGCAACCGGCGCGGTCACCTCGATGAACCGCGCAGCGATGTCGATGGCCGACCGCGCCTCGGCCGACAGGCGGGGGATCAGCTGGAAGACGTGACCCTGGCCGGGCCAGGCCTGGATCACCGAAACCCCTCCGGCGCCGGTGATCTCGTCGTGGGTGGCCCGGGCGTCGGCCCCCATCACCTCGCGCGCCCCGTATTGGATGAGCGTCTTGGGCAGGGTCATGTCCGGGGTGAGACGGACGCGCATCCGTGGATGATCGGGGTCGGCGGTCCGGGTGTAGAGCCGCAGGATCTTGCGGGCGGACATCGCGTCGATGATCGGGTCCCGCACCCCGGTGCGCTGATTGCGCACGGCCAGTTGGAAAGTCGGGTCGTAGAGCGGCGAGAACAGCACCATCGAACCCGGTTGTGGGGTCCCGGTGGCGTGGTTGACGGCGAGCAGGTCGAGCGCCAGGTGGCCGCCGGCGGAGTCACCCGCGACCACGATGTCCTCGGCGCGGTACCCCTGGGACAGCAGCCAGCGATAGCCGCGGACGGCGTCGTTGCCTGCGCACGGCCAGGCGTGCTCGGGGGCGAGCCGGTAGTCCAGGCTGAAGGCGGGCAGCCCGGTCTTGTTGCCGAGCCGGCCGACCAGGCCCCGGTGCGTTCGCGGCGAACACACCACGTACCCGCTCCCGTGCATGTAATACAGAATTCGCGAACCGGGGACCGGAGCGCTCGCGTGCCGGCCGATCACCCATTCGCCACGGACCTGCCCACCCCGGAAGTTCTCACGCACGATCTCCACCCGGGTGTTGGCCGGAGGCGGGTTGATCCGCTCGATGGTCCGGTTCAATGCCGGGCGCGTCCGCTGGATCATCTGCGCGGTGACGCGGGGGTGGCTGACCCCGGCCGCGGTCATCATCGGCCAGGTGACCCGGGCCAGATAGGCGTTGACCGCACGGGAACGCCTCGAACCGTACGGATCGACGCCCAGGCGGCCGAACGGATGCGCGAGGAGATCCGCTTCCGGGGTGGGCTCATCGGCCGATACGGTGACGCTCATCACCTGACGGTAGTGGCTCGATGCCGCGCGGGTGCGGGATCGGTCAGGGCGAGATCCGGCCGCAATCGGGCCGCGACCGTCGACGCTCCCGAAACGCCCGCGCGGGCCGTCTCCGGGGCGGACCCCGAATCGCCGGATTTCCGTCTGACGTGCACCGGCGGTGTCTCTGTGGTAACCGGATTTCGAGAGTGGGCCCTTCGCGTGGAAAAATGACTCACAATGCTCATACGGCTGCCCGGGGGCGCTCTGGCGTGCTGCGCGCGGTAGCTGCGATGAGCAGGGTGGTTCGGGTCCCGACGAAGCGGCCCGAAGGGACCGTCAGCAACGGCGCTGACCGGGACTCACCGCCGCTGTGATCGTCGGCTCTGCCCAGGTCAGCCCCGATGCGGGTGGAGCACGACGACGCCGGGGACATCGTGGTCCGCGGCCCGACACGGCCGGGTGTGGCCCCAGACATCGACGACGGGTAGTGCGTGCACTCCTCGCGCGCAAAGTGAGGCGAACTATGAAGCAGGCTCCGGGACCGGTGGGTCTCTACGACCCACGCAACGAGCACGACTCGTGTGGCGTGGCATTTGTCGTGGACATGCACGGGCGGCGCAGTCGCGACATCGTCGACAAGGCGATCATGGCGCTGGTCAATCTCGAGCACCGCGGCGCCGCGGGTGCCGAGCCCAACACCGGCGACGGTGCGGGCATCATGATCCAGGTCCCGGACCGTTTCCTGCGGGAGACCGTGGACTTCGAGCTGCCCGCGGAGGGCAGCTACGCGACCGGTATCGCCTTCCTGCCCCAGGGCTCGGAAGACGCCCGCCTCGCCTGCGAGGGCGTGGAGAAGGTCATCGAGGCAGAGGGCCTGACCCTGCTCGGCTGGCGCGAGGTGCCCACCAACGAGAACTCGCTCGGAGCTCTCGCCCGCGACGCCATGCCGACCTTCCGTCAGGTGTTCGTCGGCGGCGCGGAGGGCATGGAACTCGAGCGCCGCGCCTACGTCGTGCGCAAGCGGGTTCAGTACGAACTCGGCAACAAGGGCGCCGGCGCCGACGGGCCCGGACGCGAGACCGTCTACTTCCCCAGCCTGTCCGGCCGCACCTTCGTCTACAAGGGCATGCTGACGACCCCGCAGCTGCGGGAGTTCTACGTCGACCTGCAGGACTCGCGTGTCGAGAGCGCGCTCGGTCTGGTGCATTCGCGCTTCTCCACCAACACCTTCCCGTCGTGGCCGCTGGCGCATCCGTTCCGCCGCGTCGCCCACAACGGCGAGATCAACACCGTCACCGGCAACGAGAACTGGATGCGAGCCCGCGAGGCGCTCATCGACACCGCGGCCTTCGGGGCCGACGCGGCGCCGAAGATCTTCCCGATCTGCACCCCGGGTGCGTCGGACACCGCCCGGTTCGACGAGGTGCTCGAGCTGCTCCACCTCGGTGGACGTTCCCTCCCGCACGCCGTGCTCATGATGATCCCGGAGGCCTGGGAGCGTCACGAGTCGATGAAGCCCGAGCACCGGGACTTCTACCGCTACCACTCCGCGCTGATGGAGCCCTGGGACGGACCGGCGTCGGTGTGCTTCACCGACGGCACCGTCGTGGGTGCCGTGCTCGACCGGAACGGCCTGCGGCCCAGTCGGATCTGGGTCACCAAGGACGGGCTAGTCGTGATGGCCTCCGAGGTCGGCGTGCTCGACATCGATCACTCCGACGTCGTGCAGAAGATGCGTCTTCAGCCCGGCCGCATGTTCCTGGTGGACACCGCTGCCGGCCGCATCGTCGACGACGAGGAGATCAAGGACGAGCTCGCCGCCGAGCACCCCTACGGTGAGTGGCTCGAGCAGGGACTGGTCGCGGTCGACGACATCGAGGCGCCGCCGCATCAGCACATGCCGCACGACCGGGTCGCGTTGCGCCAGCAGGTGTTCGGTTACACGCGTGAGGAACTCGACCTGCTGGTCGCGCCGATGGCGAAGACCGGTGCCGAGGCACTCGGCTCGATGGGTACCGACACCCCGATCGCGGTGCTCTCCAAGCGCCCGCGCATGCTGTTCGACTACTTCCAGCAGCTGTTCGCCCAGGTGACCAACCCGCCGCTCGATGCGATCCGCGAAGAGATCGTCACCAGCGTCGGCGGCACCATCGGCACCGAGGCCGACCTGTTGAACCCCGGCCCCGAGTCGTGCCGTCAGATCGAGCTGCCGTCGCCGGTCCTCGACAACGACACGCTCGCGAAACTGGTGGAGATCAACTCCAACGACGCACTGCCCGGTTTCCGCAGCGTCCACATCCACGGCCTCTACCCGGTGGCCGAGGGTGGCGCCGGTCTGCGCAAGGCCCTCGACGAGGTGCGTGCGAAGGTCAGCGCCGCGATCGACGACGGCGTGAACCTGGTGATCCTGTCCGACCGCGAGTCGGACGAGACCTACGCACCCATCCCGTCGCTGCTGCTGACGGCTGCGGTGCACCACCACCTGGTGCGGGAACGCAAGCGCACCCAGGCCGGTCTCATCGTCGAGTCCGGTGACTGCCGCGAGGTCCACCACGTGGCCGCACTCGTCGGTTTCGGTGCGGCAGCGGTGAATCCGTACATGGCCTTCGAGTCGATCGAGGACATGACCGAGCGCGGCGTGCTCGGCAACCTCGACTTCGCCACCGCGCAGAAGAACTACATCAAGGCCGCCGGCAAGGGCGTGCTGAAGGTGATGAGCAAGATGGGCATCTCGACCCTCGCCTCGTACACCGGTGCACAGCTCTTCCAGGTCATCGGTATCTCGCAGGAGACCGTCGACGAGTTCTTCACCGGGCTCAACAGCCAGCTCGACGGCATCGGTCTCGACGAGATCGCCGCCGACGTCGCGACCCGCCACGCGCTGGCGTTCTCCGATCGCCCGTCCGAGCGCGCCCACCGCGAGCTCGAGGTCGGCGGCGAGTACCAGTGGCGCCGCGAAGGCGAGTACCACCTGTTCAACCCGGACACCGTCTTCAAGCTCCAGCACTCCACGCGCACCGGCCAGTACAAGGTGTTCAAGGAGTACACGAAGCTGGTGGACGACCAGTCCCGACAGATGGCGTCGCTGCGCGGCCTGTTCGACTTCAATTTCGGTGACCGCGACCCCATTCCGATCGAGAAGGTCGAACCGGCCCGCGAGATCGTGAAGCGGTTCTCGACCGGCGCGATGAGCTTCGGTTCGATCTCCGCGGAGGCGCACGAGACCCTCGCGATCGCCATGAACCGGCTCGGTGGTCGCTCGAATTCCGGTGAGGGCGGCGAGGATCCGCGGCGCTTCCATCACGACGAGAACGGTGACTGGCGTCGCAGTGCGATCAAGCAGGTCGCGTCGGGCCGCTTCGGCGTCACCTCGCACTACCTGTCGAACTGCACCGACATCCAGATCAAGATGGCGCAGGGTGCGAAGCCGGGTGAGGGCGGGCAGCTGCCGCCGCACAAGGTGTACCCGTGGGTCGCCGAGGTCCGTGGTTCGACGCCGGGCGTCGGCCTCATCTCGCCGCCCCCGCACCACGACATCTACTCGATCGAGGATCTCGCGCAGCTGATCCACGACCTGAAGAACGCCAACCCGCAGGCCCGCATCCACGTGAAGCTGGTGTCCGAGGTGGGCGTCGGCACCGTCGCGGCCGGTGTCTCGAAGGCGCACGCCGACGTCGTCCTCATCTCAGGGCACGACGGCGGTACCGGCGCAACGCCGTTGACCTCGGTCAAGCACGCCGGTGCGCCGTGGGAAATCGGCCTGGCCGAGACCCAGCAGACCCTGCTGCTCAACGGACTCCGCGACCGGATCGTCGTGCAGGTCGACGGCCAGCTCAAGACCGGTCGCGACGTCGTGGTCGCCGCCCTGCTGGGTGGCGAGGAGTTCGGTTTCGCCACCGCGCCGCTGGTGGTCGCGGGTTGCATCATGATGCGGGTGTGTCACCTCGACACGTGCCCGGTGGGTGTCGCCACCCAGAACCCGCTGCTGCGTGAGCGTTTCGCGGGCAAGCCGGAGTTCGTCGAGAACTTCTTCCTGTACATCGCCGAAGAGGTCCGGGAACTGCTGGCGCGCCTGGGCTTCCGCACCCTGCAGGAGGCCGTCGGTCACGTCGAGGCGCTCGACACGACCAAGGCGCTCGCGCACTGGAAGTCGGAGAAGGCGGGCAAGCTCGACCTGTCGTCGATCCTGGCGATGCCCGAGTCGCCGTTCATGAACCAGGACCTGTACTGCTCCGGCGTGCAGGACCACGGCCTGGACAAGGCGCTCGACCAGCAGCTCATCGCGCAGAGCCGCGAGGCCATCGACCACGGCACGCGGGTGTCCTTCACCTCGAAGATCACCAACGTGAACCGCACCGTCGGCACCATGCTGGGCCATGAGGTCACCAAGGCCTATGGCGCACAGGGTCTTCCCGACGGGACGATCATCGTCGACTTCGCCGGATCGGCCGGCAACAGCTTCGGTGCCTTCGTTCCCAAGGGCATCACGCTGCGCCTCGAGGGCGACGCCAACGACTTCGTCGGCAAGGGTCTCTCGGGCGGTCGCCTCGTGGTCCGTCCGGCACGCAACGCGCCGGACGACTTCGTCGCCGAGCACAACATCATCGCCGGCAACGTGATCGGCTTCGGTGCCACCGCGGGCAAGATCTTCCTGCGCGGCATCGTGGGTGAGCGCTTCTGCGTTCGCAACTCGGGCGTCACCGCGGTGGTCGAGGGTGTGGGCGACCACGGCTGTGAGTACATGACGGGTGGACGCGTCGTCGTCCTCGGCGACACCGGCCGCAACTTCGCGGCGGGCATGTCCGGCGGTATGGCGTTCGTCTTCGACCCCGAGGGCAAGCTGGCCGACAACCTCAACACCGAGCTCGTCGACCTCGAGCCGCTCGAGGACGAGGACATCGAGTTCCTCGCCACGATCATCGAAGAGCACCGCGCCGAGACCGAATCCCCGGTCGCGGCAGCGCTGCTCGGCGATTGGGACACCGCCCAGACCAAGTTCGCCAAGGTCATGCCGCGCGACTACAAGCGTGTGTTGCTGGCCATCTCCGAGGCGGAGAAGACCGGGCGAGACGTGAACGAAGCGATCATGGAGGCCGCACGTGGCTGACCCCAGAGGATTTCTCAAGCACCCCGAGCGGGAGCTGCCCGACCGCCGCCCGGTGGAACTGCGTCTGCTGGACTGGAAAGAGGTCTACACCGACTTCGACAAGGGCCATCTGAAGACGCAGGCGAGCCGCTGCATGGACTGCGGTATCCCGTTCTGCCACAACGGCTGCCCGCTGGGGAACCTGATCCCCGAGTGGAACGACCTGGTCTACAAGGACCAGTGGCGCGACGGCATCGAACGTCTGCACGCGACGAACAACTTCCCGGAGTTCACCGGCCGCCTGTGCCCGGCTCCGTGCGAGGCGTCGTGCGTGCTGGGGATCAACCAGCCGCCGGTCACCATCAAGCAGGTCGAGGTCGAGATCATCGACAACGCCTTCGACAACGGCTGGGTGACCCCGGTCATGCCGTCGGAGAAGACCGGCAAGTCGGTGGCCGTCGTCGGCTCCGGGCCCGCGGGACTCGCTGCGGCGCAGCAGCTCACGCGTGCCGGACACGACGTGACGTTGTTCGAACGGGCCGACCGCATCGGTGGCCTGCTCCGTTACGGCATCCCCGAGTTCAAGATGGAGAAGCGCCACATCGACCGTCGTCTCGCGCAGATGGAGGCCGAGGGCACCGTCTTCCGCACCGGCGTCAACGTGGGTGTCGACGTCACCGTCGAGCAGCTGCGCGCCGACTTCGACGCGGTGATCCTCGCCAACGGTTCGACCATCGGTCGCGATCTGCCGATCCCCGGGCGTGAGCTCGACGGCATCCACCAGGCCATGGAGTTCCTGCCGCAGGCCAATCGGGTGCAGCTCGGCGACGAAGTCGAGGGCCAGATCTCGGCCAAGGGCAAGAAGGTCATCATCATCGGCGGTGGCGACACCGGCGCCGACTGCCTGGGCACCTCGCTGCGCCAGGGCGCGGAGATCGTCCACCAGTTCGAGATCATGCCGAAGCCGCCGATCGAGCGCGCCGAGTCGACCCCGTGGCCGACCTACCCGCTCATGTACCGCGTGTCGTCCGCCCACGAAGAGGGTGGCGAGCGCGTCTTCTCGGTCAACACCGAGCAGTTCGTCGGCGAGGACGGCAAGGTCACCGGCCTGAAGGCCCACGAGGTCGTCATGCGTGACGGGCGCTTCGAGAAGGTGGAGGGTTCGGACTTCGAGCTCGAGGCGGACCTGGTGCTGCTGGCCATGGGCTTCGTCGGACCCGAGCGCGAGGATCTCCTCGACAAGATGGGCGTCGAGTACGACCCCCGCGGAAACGTCAAGCGTGACGGCAACTTCGCGGCTGTCGGTCAGCCGGGTGTCTTCGTCGCGGGCGACGCCGGGCGTGGACAGTCGCTCATCGTGTGGGCCATCGCCGAGGGGCGCTCGGCCGCCGCGGCCGCCGACGCGTTCCTCACCGGGGCGTCGGACCTGCCCGCACCGATCGTGCCCACGCAGGTCGCGCAGCGCTGATCGCGCGTCGCACTCAGCAGTACTCGACTCCCGCTCACCCGCTCAGGGTGGGCGGGAGTTCTGCGTAGGCAGATCCGTCGTTCCACGGGAGTTCCGCAGGCGGCAACACGCCCGCCGGACGCCCGACCTAGACTCGGCGGTGAAGCTGCCTCCTCGGCTGGTACGAAGGGAACGGACCTTGCGTCGGATCATCGCGACCGTATGCGCCCTGCTGTGTGCAATCCTGGCCGGCGGTGTGCTCGCCGTCCCGACGGCGACCGCCGCGCCCCGGGGCTGCCCGGAGATCTACGTGCTCGCGGTCCCCGGGACATGGTCCAACGGCGCCAGCCCGGGCGTGCTGGGGGAGATCACCGCCGGGCTCGGACCGGAAACCCGCGTGCAGTACGTCGGATACGACGCGACGGCGTTCCCGTGGGAGAAGGCGATCTACGGCAAGTCCAAGGCACAGGCGGTTGCCAACACCACGGGGCTCGCCCTTCAGATGCTCCGACGATGCCCCGGTACCCGGATCGCGCTCGTCGGCTACAGCCAGGGCGCCGACGCCGCCGGCGACCTCGCATCCGAGATCGGCACCGGTCGCGCCGCGATCCGTCCGGGTCAGGTCGCGGGGGTCGTGCTGATCGCGGACCCGCGGCGGTCGAAGCGGGACAATCTCGTCGGCCCCGCCCTGACGGGTGAGGGCAGTGGCGGACCACGCCTCGACGGCATGGGGTGGGTCCTGCCCAGGGCCTTCACGATCTGCGAACCCACCGACGTCTACTGCAACGTGCCCCGCGACTACTACGTGACGCGGATCGTCGGCTACCTCGCTGAGACCAGCGACCCGACGCCGAGCCAGATCGTGCAGTATCAGGCCGAGGCGGGCGCGATCTTCTCCGAACTGCTCACCCTCGGCGGCCCCGGCGAGATCGTGCAGGAGCTCGGTGACGCGCGCGCTCGCGAGCAGATCAGGTCGTTCAACCAATTCCTCCAGTCCGGGTCGCACGGCACCTACCGGGACTTCGAGGTCCGTCCCGGCGTCACTGCGGTGCAGTGGGCCAACCGGTTCCTCGCCGGCCTCGCGTGACGACGCCGGTCGGCTGACCTGCACGAGAACCGGATGAATCGGACGTCCGACTAGAGTGGCGGCCGAAGTGGTCACCGATCCCGGGGACCAGCCGCCCGCCCTCGGACAGACGGAACATCTCCTTGCCAACGCAGCTCGCCGCCGTACTCGCCCAGACTGACCCGTCGCAAGGTCACAGCGGTTTCATCGGCTGGATTCTCGACCTCATGGACACGCTCGGCGAGCTGGGCGTCGGGGTGGCGATCCTTCTCGAGACCTTCCTGCCGCCGATCCCATCCGAAGCCGTTCTCCCCGGCGCCGGGTTCCTCGCCTACGAGGGCCGCATGAACGTCTGGCTCGCCTGGGCCGCGGCGACCATCGGGTCGCTCGTCGGGGCCTGGCTCTGGTACTGGATCGGTGCGGCTCTGGGCCGCGATCGCACCCGGCGACTCGTCGGCCGGATGCCGCTGCTTGACTACGACGACTTCGACAAGGCGGAGGAGTACTTCGTCCGCTGGGGCGGAATGGCGGTTCTCCTCGGTCGGTGCGTGCCCCTCGTCCGGTCGTTCGTCTCCATCCCGGCGGGCATCGAGAAGATGCCGTTCTGGCGCTTCACCGCGTACACGACGCTGGGGTCGGGGGTGTGGAACGCGCTGTGGATCGGGATCGGCTTCGGCTTCGGTCCGGCGATCGCCCCCGCACTCGAACGGTGGAGTGGCGTGCTGAGCAACATCGTGATCGCCGTGCTGGTTCTCATGGTCGCCTGGTTCGTCGTGAAGCGGGTCCGCCGACGCCGCGCCAGTGCCGCGGGATAGCGGGCCGGGAGAGTGGGACGACCCGTGGAATACCTCGTGCGGAAGCGCGGTTGTACCCCGCGACGGTGACGGACTCAATGCCCCGGGTCCCACCCTTTGCCGCTTCGAGCGGTTTGTTTGCCGAGAGGCGCACTGACCCGCCATCGTCGTCCATCACACCGAAGCCGCCGGCCCGAATCCCGGGTCGGCGGCTTCGGTCGTTCGACGGCGACCCGCGGGGGCGAGTGAACGCCTGGCCGCGCCCGGGTCATTCATGCAGGTGAGGGGCGCGTCGCTACGCGCGAGGTAACAGTTCTCGTGCGACGATCGATCTAGCCGTCGTGTGCGGCACTCGCCGTTTCGGGAACCGGAGCTGCGGGATTCACACGTGTCGGCAGTCGCGGGGGCGTGGCGAAAGCCACTGGAAAGTCCGGCGACACGACCGGGAATCGCCGCTACAGTAAAACAAAGTTCCAGTCCGTTGTAACGAATGTGAAGTATCAGGAAGTGATTGGTCATGAAGTTGGCTGACACATTTCACTCGCCCCGCCGGGGCTCTCTGTTGAACTCGCTGACCGGCGGGCGACTCGGAGGCCGCCGCGGTTCCACGACGATGTTCCCCGCCGAAGCGGAACGACTCATCACACCCGCCGAGCTCAGACGGTTCGGCGTTCGGTCCTAGCGCCCTTCGAGGCTCGTCGCTATCGCTCCTCGCACCTCAGGGAGCAATGGGGGACGCTTCTTCGGATCAGGGGGGAGGTGGCACGTCGCCTTCGGCGACGACTCGCACGCTCATCCCGCCGACCGACACCACATCGCCGATCGTCAGCTGACGGCCGCGCCTGGTCTCCACCTCGTCGTTGACCGTGACCAGACCGTCGGCGATCACCTCCTTGGCCTCGGCCCCTGACTCGATCAGGTTGGCGAGTTTGAGGAATTGGCCGAGTCGGATGGAGTCGTCCCGGATCGTCACGTCGTACACGGCTTCGATCATGCCGGTCCACCGCCCGCCGGGCCACCTCGGCCGTCGGGGACGCAAGACGATCTGTGCCGGACGGGGCCAATCCGCGTGGAGTGCCGGGACATACCTCTCATCCCGACTACCTTTTACGCATGGCCACCGACACCCCCCTCGCGCCGGTCGACCCCGAGAATCCCGGCGAGCACCGCGACGCGGGACCGCGGACGCCCACCGCGGCCGACCGCAGGTCCCTCGCGCTGCTCGACAAGATCCGACGGCCCTCCGGGTTCGGGTCCCGCGCCCCGCACATCGCCGGCACGATCGTCGGTGTACTGGCGGCAATCGCGTTGCTGTCCAGTCTCTTCCCCGCGATTCGGCATCTGATCCACGACCCGCGCCGCTACGTCGACGACTACATCATCACCCTCCCCGACACCAGCTTCGCCTGGGCGTTCGTGCTCGCCCTCATCGCCATCGCGCTCTCGGCCCGCAAGCGGATCGCCTGGTGGATCAGCGTCGTCTACCTGATCCTGTTCATGGCGACCAACGCGCTCTATCTCGTGCCGTCGCTGGCCGACGACCTGGGCGTGACGCGGTGGGACCGCACGAACATCTACCTCGGACTGTTCATCGACGCGCTCGCGCTGATGTTCCTGCTGTCGACGTACCGTCAGTTCTACACACGGGTCCGCAAAGGCGCCGTCCTGGCGGCGTTCGGCACCCTGATCGCCGGACTGGCGATCGCGACGCTGCTGGGCTGGGCCTTGGTGTGGGCGTTCCCGCACACGCTGACCCGGGGCGACCGATTGCCGTACGCGTTCAATCGGGTCGTGGCGTTCGGCGCCATCGACCAGGATGCCTCGTTCGACGGTCGGCACACCCACCTGTTCGTGAACGGTCTGCTGGGACTGTTCGGCGCGCTGGCGCTGATCGCCGCGGCCGTCGTGCTGTTCCGGTCGCAACGGCTGCGCTGGCTCATCACCGCCGACGACGAAGCCCTCATCCGCGCGCTGATCACGCGATTCAACGACGACGACTCGCTGGCCTACTTCTCGACCCGTCGCGACAAGGCCGTCGTGTTCTCACCCGACGGCCGGGCAGCGATCACCTACCGGGTGGAGGTAGGCGTCGGACTCGCGGGCGGTGACCCGATCGGCGATCCGGAGTCGTGGCCGGATGCCATCGCCGAATTCCTCACCCTGTGCGAGAAATACGGGTGGCATCCGGCATCCATGGGGTCGAGCCCGCGTGGCGCGGCCGCCTTCGACGCCGCCGGTTTCGTCTCACTCAACATCGGCGACGAGGCCATCCTGCACACGCGCGAGTTCAGCCTCAGCGGGTCGGCCATGAAGGCGGTGCGCCAGGCCGTGACCCGCACCCGTCGTGCCGGGGTCGGTGTCCGCATCCGACGGCACAACGAGATCGGCGACACCGAGATGGCGCAGATTGTCGCGCGCGCCGACGACTGGCGCGACACCGACGAGGAACGCGGCTTCGCGATGGCGCTCTCGCGCATCGGCGATCCCGCCGACGGCGACTGCCTGCTGGTCGAGGCCGTGATGGGCGAGGGCACCCCCGACGAGCGGGTCGTCGGCATGCTGTCCTTCGTGCCGTGGGGGCGTCGTGGTGTCTCGCTCGACCTGATGCGTCGTGACCGGCACGGGCCCAACGGCGTCGTGGAGACCATGGTCGCCGAATTGTGCCGCAACTCCGAGCAATTGGGCATCACCGAGGTCTCGCTGAACTTCGCCGCGTTCCGGGCGTTCTTCGAGCAGGGTCCCCAGATCGGGGCCGGGCCCGTGATGCGGATGGGCTACTCGATCCTCATGTTCGGCTCGCGGTTCTTCCAGATGGAGTCGCTGTACAAGTCGAATGCGAAGTATCTGCCGGACTGGCAGTCGCGCTACCTGTGCTTCGAGGACAGCAGGATACTGCCCCGGGTGGGGCTCGCCGCGATCGTGACCGAGGGTTTCATCACGTTGCCGCGCTTCGGACGGGCCAAGCACTACACGCAGGGGCCGCCGTCGATCCCGCCCGGCGTCAGCGCGCCCGCGCTCATCGCCGAGCTCGACGCCGAGGCAGCCACACCCGAGGGCGCGATCGTCCACCGGCCGGAACAGGTGCGCGTCCGGCTCGAGAAGATGGACCGGCTCGTCGAGCGCGGCTTCGATCCGTACCCGCCGGCCGATCAACCCACGCATACGATCGCGGCGGCCAAGGCCGAACCCGAGGGAACCGTCGTCACCGTCGCCGGACGTGTGACGCGACTTCGGGACTTCGGCAAGGTGGTGTTCGCCGACGTCCACGACTGGTCCGGCGAGGTGCAGGTGCTGGTCGAGGATTCCCGGATCATCCCGGGCACACCCGATTTCGGTACCGACGTCGACCTCGGGGATCTGATCCAGGCCCGCGGCGTCGTCGGCACGAGTCGTAAGGGCGAGCTGTCGATCCTGATCGATGCCTGGCGGATCAACGGCAAATGCCTGCGCCCGCTGCCCGACAAGTGGGCCGGTCTCACCGATCCGGAAGCGCGTGTCCGACAGCGCTATGTCGACCTCGCCATCAACGAGCAGACGCGCAAGTCGCTGGCGACCCGCAGTCTCGTGGTGAAGTCGTTGCGTGACTTCCTCGGCGCTCGTGGCTTTCTCGAGGTCGAGACACCGATCCTGCAGCAGATCCACGGCGGCGCGAACGCCACCCCGTTCCAGACGCACATCAACGCCTACAACCTCGACCTGTATCTGCGGATCGCCCCGGAGCTCTACCTCAAGCGACTGTGTGTCGGAGGTGTCGAGAAGGTCTTCGAGATCGGCCGCAACTTCCGCAACGAGGGTGTCGACTTCAGCCACAACCCCGAGTTCACGAGTCTGGAAGCCTATGAGGCGCACAGTGATTACCTCAAGATGCTCGACCTGACGCGCGAGATGATCCAGTACGCGGCGACGGCGGCCTACGGGGAACCGGTCATCGTGCGCACCGATGCCGACGGAAACGAAGAGCGCGTCGACATCTCCGGGGAGTGGCCGGTCAAGACCGTTCATCAGGTGGTCTCGGAGGGCGCGGAGCAGGAGATCACGCCGGAGACCTCCGTCGAGGAGTTGCGCGCGGTGTGTGACCGCCTGGAGATCAATCACCGGCCCGACTGGGACGCCGGGCAGATCGTCCTGGAACTGTACGAGCACCTCGGCGAGGATCGCACCGCCTTCCCGACCTTCTACACCGACTTCCCGACGTCGACGTCGCCCCTCACGCGCGCACACCGGAGCAAGCCGGGCGTCGCCGAGCGGTGGGACCTCGTCGCCTGGGGCGTCGAACTCGGTACGGCTTACACCGAACTCACCGATCCGGTGGAGCAGCGGGCACGCCTCACCGAACAGTCGATCCTGGCCGCCGACGGTGATCCCGAGGCCATGGAACTCGACGAGGACTTCCTGCAAGCACTGGAATACGCGATGCCGCCGACCGGAGGTCTGGGTGTCGGTGTCGACCGGGTGGTCATGCTCATCACCGGACAGTCGATCCGCGAGTCGCTCGCGTTCCCGCTGGCGAAACCGCAGGACGCCTGACGTCGTCTCGCATGGCTTGGTGATGAGCGTTCCTAAGCGTGATGTACACCATTCGTAATCTGTGCGACGCTGAAGACGCTGTGCAGCGCAACTTGTCTCATGATTAGCTGACCTGGAGGCTCAGAGCGATGAAAAGTGCGCGGAGAGTTGTGGTTTCGATCGCCGCGTCGGCCGTGATGCTGACGGGGTCGGGTGTGGGACTCTACGGCGGTGTGGCCGGGGCGGCACCCATTGGCGAGGGTCACGGCCTGAGTACCCCTGCGGGAGCGGGTTTCAGCTCGTTCCCGACGATTTATCAGAACTGGTTCTGGCCCAACATCGGTGTCCGTATGGAGTTCAATACGCTCTTCAATGCGGCGCAGACGCGTGACATCGCGCGTACCGGGATCGTGCCGGCTTTCGCCGGAACGGATCTGCCGTACAGCGGGATCGGCAGGTGGCTCGATGGAGGGGAACTCCAGAAACTCGTATCGAACGGTGGGTGTTTCGCGGTCGGCATCCGGCGGACCGAGGTGCTGTCTCCGGTGACGAAAAAGAAGGTCGCGTGGGCCGTCCAGACCTACCGCACTCCCGGGAACACGCCCCGGGATGTCGCGGCCGTCTGCGAAACCGGCGGGGACAACGGAGGCGGCGGGGACAACCGAGGCGGGGATTCGAATCAGGGCCTCTGATTCTGATCCGGCCGCCGCTCGCCGAAACCCGCCTGACCCGGGGTGGCAGTTGAGGTGTCGCACGGGACAGGTCGATGCGTGTGACTTATCCACGTTTGAGCCCCTCCAGTTCGCCTCAGCCGCAGAGTGCTCCGACGGCGTCGTGGTCGTGGGTGGGGATCACGCGCACGGTGTGGCGGGCCAGGTGGAGCCGGTGCAGCGTCGCGAACGCCGCGTCGCGGTCGTCGTCGACGAATTCGCCGGGGATGCTCGGTTTCTGGCGCAGGCGCTCCACCTGCTCGAAGTGCCAGGCCGCGCCGCCGGCGAGCAGAACCGGGCCGGAGGACGTGCGGACCAGGACGCCGACGCTCCCGGGGGTGTGCCCGCCGAGGTCGACGACGACCACGGAACCGTCGCCGAACAGGTCGCGGCTCGCGGCGAACGTCGACACGGGCGGGCCGTCGAGTTCGTAGTCGAGGATCGGGCGGCCGTCGGTCAGTGCCGCCCGCACCCCGCCGACCGGTGGTCGCGAGCCGGCCATTATCCATTCGCGTTCTGCCCGTGGAAGCCACACCGGCAGGCCGGGCAGGTCCAGCAGGCCGCACACGTGATCCCAGTGAGCGTGCGTCGGCAGGGCGAAGTCGGGGGAGCGGTGCAGCGGCCGCAGCCCGAGACCGTCGGCGGTGCTGACCGTCGACCGCGGCGGGGTGATCAGCGGGCGCAAGATCGTCGGCAATTCGGGCAGGACGCGGTGATGGGCGTCGCGGCAGAAGCCGGGATCGACCAAGAACGTGGCCTCGGGGTGCTCGACCACGAAGGTCGTCATCGCCGACGACGCGCGACGCAGGGTACGAGCTCCCTCGACGAGGCCGGCGAGCGGCACCCGTCGTGCGACCTGGGGCAGCGCGCGCACCCGGACCGTCACCTCGCTGTCGGGGAGCCTGGCGTCCTCAATCGCGTCGATGAGTCGCAGGTCTGGTGGGCGTGGTCGGATTGCACCGCGCACGGCGAGTGCGCCTGTGCGCAGCATCTCGGCCGGCACCGGGCCCGGCTGGCGAAAGGTGGCCACCGCGTATTCCTACCCCGACGGCCAGGTGTGCGGGCCTGTTCCGGGGAGGCCGATGCCGCATGCCCCGCCTCGGAACGCCTGACACCGTCGTTCGGCCGAGCGTTCCACACGAGAAGGCATACCGTAGGGAATGGCCTCGGCATCTGCTTCGGTAGTCATCGCACACTCGGCAGACGTCGTGTGGCAGTACATCACCGATCCCGATAACACTTCCCATGTTCTGCCCGGGACGTTGAGCACCCACGCAGACAAGCGACCACCCTATGAGGTCGGCGACCGATGGTACGGACGAGCGAAATTCTTCGGGATGACCTACGAGTGGATCGGCGTGTTCACACGCGTAGAGGTCGACCGGCTGATGGAATTTCGATCAGTCGAGTCACGCTTTCCCTTCATCACCACCGACACTCTCGACGCGGTTCCCGGAGGTACGCGCTACACCTGCCGTGCTGTGGGCGAGCCGATGGTCCGCGGTCGTGCCGGCCGATTGCTCGACATCGGGATGTCCAAGGTGTACCAGCATGTGCTGCGGCGACACCTGTCGAAACTGCCGGGCCACATCGATGCGTGGGCATCGCACGATCGCTGACTTTGGAAGTCGGACGTCATGTGTAGTTCACCGCAGGGAGGTTTGGGTACCACCTGAGCGTCGTTGAATGATCCTGCCTCTTCGAAGGGCCTGCTGTCCTCCAACGGGCTACAACAGAACACAATGTGTAACGACGCGCTAGGGTCCAACGACCTACTCATCGACCCCCGACGTCTGACGAGAGGTACCGGAATGGTTGTCGAAGAGCTCGTACACCAGGACCGTCGGGCGGACCGTCGCTGACATGCACCCGACCC
>NZ_JAMBDT010000057.1:0-32042 GCF_025143765.1 Gordonia sp. p3-SID1431 | reverse complement strand
ATGGGGGGGGGCGCCTTTCGTTTCGCGCCGGCCGGTTCGCTAACCGGTACTCAGCGCGTCGAGCGTCGCGCTCTCGCGATGTTTGCGTTGCTTGGTGACGACGCCGTGGGTCGGGCTGAACAGGTAGACACCGAAGAACGCGAGGCCCTGGACGAGGACGACCATCCCGCCGGGGGAGGTGTCCTGGTAGTAGGAGACGTAGAGGCCGATGACCCCGCAGATCGCCGAGATCGCGGGCGCGATGACGAGCATCCGGCCGAAGCGATCGGTGAGCAGTCGGGCCGTCGCGCCGGGGATGATGAGCATCGCGACCACGAGCACGATGCCGACCACCTGCAGCGCGGTCACCGCGGTGAGGGCGAGCAGCGCGAGAAGGGCCGCGCCGAGCAGTTTCGGGCTGAGTCCGATCGCGAAAGCGTGCGTGCGGTCGAAGGCGTAGAGGGTGAAGTCGCGTCTCTTGAGCAGCAGCAAGGTCGCCACGATCGCACCCAGGATCGCGATCTGCACGAGATCCGACGTCGAGACGCCCAAGAGGTTGCCGAAGATGATGTGGTTCAGGTCGGTCTGGCTCGGCGTCACCGAGATCAGCACCAGGCCGAACGCGAACAGGGTCGTGAAGACGATGCCGATGGCGGCGTCCTCCTTGACCCGGCCGCCGTCGCGGACAGCGCCGATCAGTGCCACCGCCAGGAAGCCGAAGATCACCGCGCCGATGGCGAACGGCACGCCGACGATGTAGGCGAGGACCACGCCCGGCAGCACCGCGTGCGAGACCGCGTCACCCATCAGCGACCAGCCGATCAGCACGAGCCAGCACGACAACAGCGCACACACGACCGAGGCGACCAGCGTCGCCCACAGGGCACGCGTCATGAACGCGTAGGCGAACGGGTCGAGAAGGATGTCGACGATGTTCACGAGACCTCCTCGTGGCGGTCGGAGCCGAGACGCCCGGACTCGAGACGCTCGGACTCTTCGCGTTCGGACGTCGGCCGGGCGAGTGGATCGAGCCCGAACGCGCGGACGAGGTTGTCGGTGGTGATCACCTCGGCCGGCGCGCCCTGCGCGATCACGCGGCGCATCAGCAGGATCGCCTCGTCGGCCAGCTCGGGCAGGACCTGGAGATCGTGCGTGGACACCAGGATCGTCGTCCCGGCATCGGCGAGTTCGCGTAGCAGTGCGGTGATGGTCCCCTCGGTGCGTTTGTCGACGCCGGCGAACGGTTCGTCGAGCAGCAGGATCTCGGCCTCCTGTGCGATGCCGCGGGCCACGAAGGCCCGCTTGCGCTGCCCGCCGGACAACTGGCCGATCTGGCGGTCGGCGAAGTCGGTGAGCTCGACGCGTGCGAGGGCTTCGTCGACGGCGTCGTGGTCGGCCCGCTTGGGGCGGCGCGTGAACCCGAGATGGCCGTAGCGACCCGTCATCACGACGTCACGGACCGACACCGGGAAGCTCCAGTCGATGTCCTCGGACTGCGGTACGTAACCGAGCGCGCCGGCTCGACGCGCCGCGGTGGGGGTCCGGCCGCCGAGCCGGACCGTACCGGTCGTCGGGGTCACCGACCCCGCGATCGTTTTAAACAGCGTCGACTTACCCGACCCGTTCATGCCGACGAGGCCGCACACCTGGCCGGACGGTACTCGTACCGACGCGTGGTCGAGCGCGAGGATGTCGCCGTATCGCACGGTCACGTCCGTCACCTCGATGGCGGAACCGGTTGTCGCTGAGACGTTCACGTGTTGCTCCCGGTCAGGCCCGACACGATGGTCGCGACGTCGTGGCGGATGAGGTCGAGATAGGTGGGTACGGGGCCGTCGGCCTCGGAGAGCGAGTCGACGTACAGGGTGCCGCCGAACCGGGCGTCGGTCGCGTTCACGACCTGTCGCATCGGGGCGTCGGAGACCGTGGACTCGCAGAACACGCCCGGAACGCGGTTCGCCCGGACGAAGTCGATCGTCTCGGCGACCTGTTGCGGCGTCGCCTGCTGTTCGGCGTTGACCGGCCAGATGTAGCGCTCGACGAGTCCGGCGTCGCGGGCGAGATACGAGAACGCGCCCTCGCAGGTGACGAGGGCCCGCTCGTTGGCGGGTAGTCCGGCCAGCGATGAGGTGAGATCGGTCTGTACCTGCTGGAGCTGCCGCTTGTACGCCGCCGCATTGGACTCGAAGGTGGCGGCGCCGTCGGGATCGAGCTCCGTGAACGCGCGCACCATGTTGTCGACGTAGATCTGCACATTCACCGGACTCATCCACGCATGCGGATTCGGCTTGCCCGCATAGGCATCCGACGCGATGTCGATCGGTTCGACACCCTCGCTGACAACGACGTGCCGGACATCGAGGCCGTCGACGAACTGCGCGAACCAGGCTTCGAGATTGAGACCGTTGTCGAGGACGAGCGACGCGGTCGCGGCCCGACGGATGTCGCCGGGAGTCGGCTCGTAGCCGTGGATCTCGGCACCCGGCTTGGTGATCGACTCCACCTGCAGACGGTCGCCGGCGACCTCCGAGGCGATGTCGGCGAGCACGGTGAACGTGGTGAGCACGACCTTCTCATCGGGCAGCCGACTCGACAGCGTGCATCCCGCGAGGATCGTGCACACGGCAGCCACCAGTGCCCCGACGGTGACGAACCGGCGACGCACGAGCTTGGGCATGACGACACTATAGTTTCGGTTCGCCGAACTTCCTAGTTCGGTGGCTACGTGCCGGGGAGCAGCGTCATCGGCGTATCGCAAGTAGATGGAACTCGGCGAAGCGATGGGCGTCGTCCGCACGCTTGACGGTGCGCCACTCCTCGTCGAAACCGGCATCGGCCAGGGCCGCCGCCATCCGATCCGGGTGCCAACGCCAGGCGGGCGCCACCCGATGATCGGATTCGACGATCTCGTCGGTGTCGATCGTCTGCCCGGCGACCAGCACGCCGCCGCCGGTGGGCATCCGAGCGGCCCAGCCGTCGAGAATGCCGGGAACGGACGCGGGTGGCACATGGATCAGGCTGAAGCGCGCCACGATTGCGGCGACGTCGATGTCGTCGAGCTCCGTCGAGGTCAAATGCGCGTCGTCGACAACGAAGCGTAGGTCGGCATGCGACGATCTCGCGATCCGCAGCATCTCGGCGCTCGGGTCGACGCCGATGACACCGAGACCGGCGGAGGCCAACTCCGCCGTCACACCGCCCGGTCCGCAACCCACGTCCAGCACGGTCCCGGGGATCCCGCTCCCGCGAACGTGGTCGACGAAGGACTCGATCACGCGGCGCTGCAGCGCGTTCGAGAACGGCGAGGGGAATGTCGCGGCGTACAGGTCGGCGAGGGCGTCGTAACCGGGCTGGAACACGGCAGAGTCGTCGCCGGCACTCATGCGATCCGGACTCCACGCGGCAGCTTGCCCGCCGGGATCCGCAGACGACGTGCCGCGGCAACGTATCCGAGCCCGCCGAGCGCCAGATAGATCCCCAGGCCGACGTACCACGAGTGGCCCATCTCGGACGTCTCATGTGCTGCTTCACGGGCGCGATGGCCGATGGGGTCGCTCCCGTCGCTGTAGCCGTAGGAGATGTCGGCACATGTCCGCGGGCCGATGTACGGACCCGCCCGGACTGCCGACAGAGTCCGTGCGATCTCCTGGGCTGCGGTGCTGTCGGAGGTCCTCATGGGGTTCTGCGGCGGCGAGGAGACGGCGTCGGCCACGATGAAGAACGGGTTCGGGGCGAGGAGCCACCAGATGCGTTCGTGGTGGTGGAATTCCTCTCCTCGGGTGACCTCGCGACACGTCCAGGTGGGCGTCGGGCTCGATGGATCGGTCACCGCCGTTTCGGTGCGGACCACCGAATGCGTCTGCGCGACTGTCGGATACAGCAGACCGAAAACCACCGGCAGGCCGAGCAGGAGGAAGAAGACGGCGGCTTGCGTCAGCACCGCGGACCCTGCCGGTCGCGCCGTCACCGCGGAGAACCCGAGTCCGATCCCCGCGTAGCACGCGAAGACGAGCGCGAGGACGACCGCGCCGACCACCCCGCGCCAGATCGGTTGCGGCGCTTCGACCAAGCCCCAGATCACATACGGTGCGGCGACGGCGACCAAAGCCATCCCCGCCACCCAACTGCCGATGAGCTTGCCGAGTGCGAGTTGCCAATTGCTGATCGCGGTGTCCTGCACCACGGCCAGGGTCGCGTCCTTGCGGTCACCGTTGATCGTGGTCGCCGCCAGGGTCGGGGCCACGATGATCCCGAGTAGCAACAGGAATCCGATCAGGAGCCCGTACAGATTCGACGCCCACCCGGCGTAGGTGCCGCCGAATGCTCCGACGGCCAGGTACATCGATCCGAAGACGGCGAGGGAGGTCACGACGAAGGCGACGACGAGCGTGGCCTTCCATCTCGTCGTCCGTAGCCGTTGGCGGAGTTCGAGTTCGACGATCACCCCGACCATCCGCCACCACGACGAGAACCCGGCCCGCGGCGAGACATCTGCTTCGTGCGTCTTCGTGGTCATCGGCGCTCCGGGTCGAGTGCGAGGTAGGCATCTTCGATGCCGGAGGACACAGGAGCGAATTCGCTGACCGCCGCACCGGAGGACACCACCTGCGCGAGGTGCCGCGCGGCAGCGGACTCGTCGTCGAAGCGAACTTCCCGCGCCTGCCCGGGCGGCTGCCCGACGAGCCGGATCCGCCACACCCCGCCGGCCGCGCCCTGCGGTGTGCGGGTCCGGCCCTCGGTCATCAGCACGACGTCGTCGACCATCTCCTCCAGTTCGGAGAGGATGTGCGAGGACACCAGGATGGCGCACCCGTCGTCGGCGAGGCGGCGCAAGTGGCCGCGCAACTCCAACCGTGACCGCGGGTCCATTCCGGATGCCGGCTCGTCGAGCAGCAGAATCCGGGGCCGGTGCACCAGGGCACGGGCGAAGCCGAGGCGCTGTTTCTGGCCGCGCGACAGCTCGTGCGCCGGCCGTGACGCGAAGTCAGTCAGATGGACCGACTCGAGCAGTTGAGCGGCTCGTTGCCGGGCCTGGGTGGTGGGCATTCCGTAGAGCTTGGCGAACGTCGTCAGGATCTCGTGCGCCGTGAGGCTCTCCCAAGTGCCGAAGATGTCCGGCATCCACCCCGTCAGTCGACGCATGTCCGCCGGCTTCACCGGCGCGTCGTCGACCAGGATCGCGCCGGTGTCGGGGGCGAGCAGGCCCGCGAGAAGCAGGAGCAGGGTGGTCTTGCCCGCCCCGTTGGGGCCGACGAGCCCGGTGATCCTGCCGGATCTGAGTTCGAGGCTCGCATCGGCGACGGCGGTGTGCCGGCCGAAGGTGCGCGAGAGCCCGGTCGCGACCAGTGACATGCCTCGACCGTAGCCGAGTGTCAGATGACCCCGGCCTCCCGCAACGCCGCGATCTCGTCCCCGGACAGCCCGAGCAATCCGCCGTAGACGGTCTCGTTGTCGCAACCGGGGGCCGGTGGGCCGGCGTTGCGGATGCCACCGGGGGTGTCGCTGAACTGTGGCACGACGCCGGGACCGAGGACGGTGCGCTGCGCGCGTTCGTCGTAGTGTTCGGCGATCATCCCCCGTGCCTGCAGGTGCGGATCGGCGACCACCTCGGCGACCGAGTTCACCGGTCCGACAACGACTCCCGCGGTACCGAGTACTTCGGTCAGCTTCTCCGGTGTGTACTGCCGCGACCATTCGCCGATCAATTCGTCGAGCTCGTCCTGGTTGCGTCCGCGCGCGGCGTGATCGACGAAGCGGTCGTCGGTCGCGAGCTCGGGTTGTCCCATCGCCGCGCACAGCCGGGCGAACACCGAATCCTGGTTGGCGGCGATGATGACGTGCGTGCCCGCACTGGTCGGGTAGAGGTTCGACGGAGCGATGCCGTCGAGCCGGGTGCCCGACGGGCCGCGGACGACGCCACCTGCGTCGTAGTCCGCGATGGCCGATTCCTGCACGGCGACACACGATTCGATGAGGGATGTGTCGACGACCTGCCCCCTGCCGGTCACCGCACGCCGGTACAGTGCCGCGAGGGCGCCCTGCGCGGCGAACATGCCGGCCAGGGTGTCGCCGAGTGACAGCGCCAGCCGGGGCGGGAGCTGTCCGGGGTAGCCGTTGAGATACCGCAGACCGCTGGCAGCCTCGGCGACGGAGGCGTACCCGGCTCGTGTCGAATCCGGGCCGGTCTGGCCGTAGCCCGAGACGCGCACCACGACGATGCCCGGGTTGCGAGCGGACAGTACATCCGGGCCGATACCGAGCCGCTCGAGCGTCCCGGGACGGAAATTCTCGACGATGATGTCGGCCCGTTCGACGAGATCGAGGAACAGCTCGCGCCCTCGGTCCGCCCGCAGATCGAGGGTCACCGCTTTCTTGTTGCGGCCGTGCACCGTCCAATAGAAGCGGTGACCGTCGACCTCCGCCTGTCCCCAGGTGCGGATCGGATCGGGCTTGCCGGGCGGTTCGATCTTGATGACGTCCGCGCCCATGTCACCCAACAGCCGTGCCGCGTGCGGTCCGGCGATGAGCGTGCCCAGTTCGAGGACGGTGACGCCGTCGAGCGGGCCGGCGGGACGGTCGCTCATCGGTCTCGGCGAGGTGTCGGTCATCCAGACAGTGTGGCCGGTCACCCGGCGCGCGCCAAGGGTCGGCCCGGGTGGTCGGTGGATCGCGATGCGGTCTCGCCCGCTGGCTCGACGCATTCGGAACGTTTGAAACAAAACACCCCCGATGTGTCAATGGGGACGAGCCGACGCTAGGGTGTGTGTCGTCGAACACACCGAAGGGGCTGGGGAACATGGTTGATCACGCGCCGGGCACGGGACTGCTGCCGGACATCCGGCTGGCCGACATGGTGTCGGGAGTCGCGTCGTTGCGTCGTGACGCCGGCACGATTCTGCGGACCCTACCGGCGATGCTGCCCACACCGCCGACCACGAAGATGTCCATCGGCAAGCGGTTCCAGCAGAGTGCGCAGAAGTACCCCGACCGGGACTTCCTCCGGTTCGAGGGTGCGTCGATCACCTACCGCGAGGCCAATGCTCGGGCCAACCGGCTCGCGGATTTCCTCACTCGCGAGGGTGTCGGGCGCGGTGACGTGGTCGCGGTGCTCTCGCGAAACCACCCCGATGTCGTCATCGCGATGTTCGCGATCGTCAAGATCGGGGCGATCTGCGGAATGCTCAACTTCAACCAGCGCGGCGCGGTGCTGGAACACAGTCTCGGACTCATCGAGCCGAAAGTGGTTCTCTATCAGCATGATCTGCTGGAGGCGCTGGAATCGGTGCCGGCCGGATGCCGGCCGGAGAAGGAGTTCACCTTCGCCGAACTCGCCACATTGACCGCGCGCTGCTCACCGCTCGACCGGCCGGTCACCGACTCGATCGAGGTCGGGTCGACCGCGATCTACATCTTCACCTCGGGCACAACGGGTTACCCGAAGGCGAGCAAGATGAGTCATTACCGCTGGCTGGTGGCGATGAACGGCATCGGCGGGCTGGGAATCCGTCTGCGCGGCGACGACGTCATGTACACGGCGTTGCCCTTCTACCACAACAACGCTCTCACGATCTCGGTCTCGTCGGTCCTCGCGTCGGGCGCCTGCCTGGCCATCGGCAAGCAGTTCTCGGCGTCGAAGTTCATCGACGAGATCATCGAGAACAACGCCACCGCGTTCGCCTACATCGGTGAGCTGTGCCGCTATCTGCTCGCGCAGCCGCCGAAGCCGACCGATCGCGCGCACCGCCTCCGGCTGGCCGTCGGCAACGGTCTGCGCCCGGACATCTGGGATGCCTTCACCGAGCGGTTCGGTATCGACCGCGTCGTCGAGTTGTATGCGGCGAGCGAGGCGAACATCGGTTTCATCAACGTCTTCGGCTTGTCCAAGACGGCCGGGTTCTCGCCGTTGCCGTACACAATCGTCGAATACGACGAGGAGACCGGCGAGCCGGTGCGCGGTCCCGACGGGCGGGTGCGGCCGGTCGGGAAGGGCGGTACCGGATTGCTTCTCGCGCAGATCAATTCACGGGTACCGTTCGACGGTTACACCGACCCGGCCGCGACCGAACGAAAGATCGTCCGCGACGCGAAGCGCAAGGGCGACAGGTGGTTCAACAGCGGCGACGTCGTCCGCGATCAGGGCTTCTCGCACATCGGCTTCGTCGACCGCATCGGTGACACCTTCCGCTGGAAGGGTGAGAACGTGGCCACCACCGAGGTCGAGGCGGTGCTCGACGCGCACCCCGCCGTCGAGGAGGCGGTCGTGTTCGGTGTGCCCGTTCCGGGGGTCGACGGCAAGGCCGGCATGGCGGCGGTGAGCCTGCGAGACGGCGAGACCTTCGACGCCGACGGTCTCGCCCGGCACGTTCGCGACGGTCTGCCCGCGTACGCCGTGCCGTTGTTCGTCCGGATCGTCGAGGCGCTGGAACACACCTCGACGTTCAAGAACATGCGCACCGAACTCCGCAAACAGGCTTACGGGCAGACCGGCGACGATCCGCTCTACGTGCTCGTCGGGGAGAAATACGTCGAGTTCTACCCGGAGTTCGTCGAGGAGTTGGCCGGCCGGCCGACGCGCTGAGGTCAGGCGCCGCGCAGCGCGGACAGGCGCTCGCCGACGAAGTCGAGCGCGCTGCGCTGCCAGAGCCCGATGTGATCGAGCATGGCGTGACCGCCGCCGGGGACCGGGATGAACTCGGCGTCGACGCCCAGCGCCGAGAGCTCGTCGATGCCCTTGCGGGTCCGCTTCGCGAGCGTGCGGGTGTCGGCGTTGCCGTGCACCGCGACGACCCGCGCGCCGGGCTGGATGTGTCGCCAGTCGGCGAACTGCCACCACGGCGCCAGGCCGAGGACGCCGATGACCCGGCGGTCGGCGGCGAGATGGGCGGCCACGCGTCCGCCCATCGAGTGTCCGATCGCGACCACCGGCACGCCCGGGTGCCGTCGGCAGATCTCGTCGAGTGCCGCACGGGCGGGGAGCAGAGGCGAGTTGTCGTCGCCGTTCCAGCCGTACACGCGGTAGCCGACCTGGTGGACGCGCACCGACCGGCCGAATCGCAGTCGCAGCGACCAGGTGAACGGGTACATGCGCAGGGCGGACGGCTGCCACGGACTGAACGGTTTGTGGCTGTTGTCCGTGCCGCCCGGCAGGACGAGCACGAGCAGGCCGGGGGATCGGCGTCCGGGGGACAGCAGTCCCGACAATCCGGCGATCAGCATGTGTGCAGGCCCCTTCGATGCGACGTCGACGATCGTCCCACCGTAGCGATTCGGTATCCGGGTCCGGACGGATCGGTTCGTCGACCGGGCGAACGGCGTGTGGAGTGGCACAATCGCGGTCATGGCACATCCTCGCGCTGGTACCTTGGCCCTGCCCGAAGACCTCGTCGATGTGGACGCCCTGGTGCGTGCCTATTACGACAACACACCCGACCCGTCGGACCCGTTGCAGCAGGTTGTGTTCGGGACGTCGGGGCACCGCGGATCGAGTTTCGACAACGCGTTCAACGAAGCCCACATCCTCGCGACGACGCAGGCGATCGTCGACTACCGCCGCTCGGCCGGGATCTCCGGTCCGCTGTTCATCGGGTTCGACACCCACGCTCTCTCGGTCCCCGCCTGGCGCACCGCTCTCGAGGTGCTCGCGGCCAACGAGATCACCGTCTACACCGCCGAGAGCGACTCGTTCACACCCACGCCGGCGGTCAGCCGCGCCATCCTCATGTTCAACCAGGACAACCCGGGGGTGCTGTCCGACGGCATCGTCGTGACGCCGTCACACAATCCGCCGCGGGACGGCGGATTCAAGTACAACCCGCCGACCGGCGGTCCCGCGGACACGTCGATCACCTCGGTCGTGGCGGCGCGGGCGAACGAATTGCTCGAGCAGAAGCTCGACGGTGTCGCGCGCATCCCGTTCGAGCGTGCGCGCGGCAGCGAGTTCGTGCACGACTACTCGTTCCTCCTCAACTACATCGACGGACTCGGCGATGTGGTCGACATGCGGGCGATCCGCGACGCCGGCATCCACATCGGCGCCGACCCGCTCGGCGGCGCGTCCGTCGGCTACTGGGCGCTGCTGGGCCTCCGATACAACCTCGAGCACCTGACGGTCGTGAATCCGACGGTGGACCCGACGTTCTCGTTCATGACGCTCGACACCGACGGCAAGATCCGGATGGACTGTTCGTCGGCCAACGCGATGGCCTCGCTCATCTCCTCCCGTGATTCCTACGACATCGCGACCGGCAACGACGCCGACTCGGACCGGCACGGCATCGTCACGCCCGACGCCGGTCTGATGAACCCCAACCACTACCTGGCCGTCGCGATCGACTACCTGTTCACGCACCGGCCGCAGTGGTCGGAGTCGGCGGCCGTCGGCAAGACGCTCGTGTCGTCGTCGCTGATCGACCGGGTGGTGGCCGGGATCGGACGACCGCTGCTCGAGGTTCCCGTCGGTTTCAAGTGGTTCGTCGACGGCCTGCTGAACGGTCGCGTCGCCTTCGGTGGCGAGGAGAGCGCCGGGGCGTCGTTCCTGACCTTCGACGGCAGCCCGTGGTCGACCGACAAGGACGGCATCATCATGGCGCTGCTGGCGTCGGAGATCCTCGCGGTGACGGGCAAGTCGCCGTCGCAGCGCTACGCCGAACTCGCCGAGGAGTACGGGACGACGGCGTACGCGCGGATCGACGCGCCGGCCAGCCGGGAGCAGAAGGCGGTGCTGTCGAAGTTGTCACCGGAGCAGGTGACGGCCACGGAACTGGCGGGCGAACCCATCTCGGCGATCATGACGACCGCACCGGGCAACGGCGCACCGATCGGCGGCCTGAAGGTCACGACGGAGAACGCCTGGTTCGCGGCTCGCCCCTCGGGGACCGAAGACGTCTACAAGATCTACGCCGAATCCTTCAAGGGCGCAGACCATCTCGCGCAGGTGCAGAGCGAGGCGCAGCAGGTCGTCGACGCGGCGCTGGGGGCTTGAGCGAGTAGCGGGCCGGCGGTGGCGGTCACCGCCCCGTTCCGGCCGGCCGTTCCCTCAGACAATTTTCAGCGCGACGCCGTTATTGTCGGAATGTGAGCAAGAAGCGCAAGCCGGGAGCATCGGTGCCCCGCACCACCAACTCGAAGTATCAGCCGAGCGCGCCGTCGAACACGATGACCTACGTGCTCGGCGGCATCGCGGTCCTGGTGATCGCGGGCCTCGTGATCGGCGGGATCTGGTGGAGCGGACGCGATCAGGGTGACACCGATCAAGCCGCGCTGGCGTCGAGTTCGACGATGATCGTCGGTCCCGAGACCGCTCCGCTCATCGACGTCTTCGAAGACCCGATGTGTCCGGTGTGCAAGGTGTTCGAGCAGCAGTCCGGACCGGCCATCACCAAGGCCGTCACCGAGGGCAAACTCCGCGTGCGCTACCACACACTGCACTTCCTGAACTCGCGGTCGGCGACCGGTGACTACAGCTCGCGCGCTGCCGGTGCGCTGACCTGCGTGGCCGACGAGCAGAACACCGATCTGTTCCTGCGGTTCCACAGCGCGCTGTTCGCCGCCCAGCCGCCCGAGGACGGCACCGGCAACATCACCAGCCCCGAGCTCGCGCGTCTCGCCACCGAGCAGGGCGCGACGCCGGCCACCGCCACGTGCATCACCGACAACGCGAAGGTCGCCCAGGCCGAGGAGAACGCGCAGAAGTCGACCGACGAACTGTCGAAGGCGACCGGCGGACAGGTCGGCACGCCGACCGTGCTCCACGACGGCGAGCCCGTCAACGGCGTCCTCGAGGGCACCGGTTGGCTCGACAGCATCCTGGGTGGCGGCAACTCCTGAGTCGCGGGACGCCGGTTCGACACCAATCGGGTCGGCGTCCTGGCGATTTGGCTGGTATCGCCGAGATGGTGTAACTTCGCCAGTGCCCTTGAACAGGGCGGAACAACAGAATACGGGGCTATGGCGCAGCTGGTAGCGCACCACACTGGCAGTGTGGGGGTCAGGGGTTCGAGTCCCCTTAGCTCCACCGAACGAAGCCCGTTCCGACATCTGTCGGGACGGGCTTTTCTCATGAATCCACGACGCCAGACCGGTTGTCGACCGTGCCTAACCCCCGATCCTTGGCTCATCCGCTCTCGGTATTTGTACCGATGACAGCTGTCACCGCTCCGCCGATGCTGTGTCCACCGACACACGGGTTCGGACGGAAGGAACAATCGTGGCAACGACCACCGGATACATCTGGAACACGCTCTACGGCTGGGCAGACACAGGCAGCGGCGGAATCTTCCCGCCCAGCGTCGACGCACTGACGCAGCCGATCGCCCATCATGTCGCACACCCCGACACCAAGCGACGGCTTCACGAGCTGATCAGTGCCTCCGGATTGCTCGACTCGCTGCGGCAACTCGAGCCGGGGCCCGCGACCCGCGAGGACATCCTCCGCGTCCACGACGCCGCTCACTATGAGCGCATCGTGAGCGAGAGCGCCCTCCCCAAGGGCGGCGACGCCGGCGACGGGGTGTCGCCGTTCGGCAACGGTGGCCATCACATCGCGCTGCTCGCCGCCGGGGGTGCGATCGAAGCTGTTCGTGCGGTCGTCGACGGCACGGTGCGAAACGCGTACGCACTCATCAATCCGCCGGGACACCACGCCGAGCGCGCCACCGGCCGCGGGTTCTGCATCTTCAACAACGGCGCGATCGCGGCGACCCATGCGCTGGAGACGCTCGGGCTGCAACGGGTGGCGATCGTGGACTGGGATGTCCACCACGGGAACGGCGCCCAGGACATCTTCCGGGAGTCCTCGAAGGTGCTGAACATCTCGGTACACCAGGATCGCTGCTTTCCGTCCGACTCGGGATTCCGGGACGAGCGGGGTTCCGGCGACGGGTTCGGTTACACGCTCAACGTTCCGCTGCCGCCCGGTGGCGGCAGCGGCGCATACGAGTACGCCTTCGACGCCGTGGTGCTGCCTGCGTTGCGCGCATACCGGCCCGAACTGATCATCGTGGCGAGCGGATTCGACGCATCGATGATGGACCCGCTGGCGCGGATGATGCTGCGCGCCGACGGATTCCGCTCGCTGGCCCGTAAGATCATCGACGTGGCCGATGAGGTGGCCGACGGGAAGCTCGTCTGTCTCCAGGAGGGCGGTTACAGCCCGTACTACGTTCCCTTCTGCGGGCTGGCGGTGGTCGAGGAGCTCGCCGGCGTCTCGACCGGTACAGCCGATGCGTTCGCGCCCATCCTGGGCCCCATGGGCGGCGATGACCTGCTCGCCCACGAGCGCGAGGCGGTCGACGCCGCGAAAAAGCTGCTCGCGGATATCACCTAGGGGAACGAGTCCCGGTAGATCCGCGCCAGTTCGGCGACGGGGGCTGTCGCGGGACCGGGGATGACCGTGGCGGTCGCCGTCGCCCTGGCGGCCGCCTCGGTTCGTCGGTCCACCCCGAGCTTGCGTCGGATGTTCACCATGTGCGTGTGCACCGTCCGCGGACTGAGATCCAGGCCTGCGGCGATCGCGGCGTCGGTGCGTCCCACCACAAGTCCGCTGAGCACTCGCACCTCCTGTCGACTCAGATGCCACACCTGCTCGGCGGTCACCGGCCGGGCGGTCACCCTGAGGTCGCCGAAGTCGCCCAGGCGCGAGAGGGTCACCCGGTACCGAGTTCCCTGATGCCACCACAGGTGTCGGAGTTCATCGACCCCGCTGGCGGCGAAGCCGTCCACAACATGTTCGAAAGCGGCTTCGGCGATGAACGGAACGTCCACCGGACCCGCCGATCGGGTCCGAGCGCCCCGGCGCAGGTAGACGGTGGACGGGGCCGGTGCGTCCGAGTCCGTCGGATCGGCCGATGGTGCTCGCTGAATGTTCTCCGACCCTTGGTCCGGTCGCAGGACCAGCGCCAGCAAGCCCGACAGGTCGCGGGCCAGCGCGCGCTGCGGCGCCGCGAATGCGTCGGGGCGTCGGGCGGAGAAATGTGCAAGACCCACGTAATTGCCACCGTCGAACAACTCGACCGTCATCCCGTCGGCGAAACCCTCGGCCCGCAGGTACTGCTCGAACAGCACGGTACGGGTGAACTCTTCGCGTACCCTCCCGCCGACGTCGCTGATCGAGAGAGGCAGGCCGTCTGCGGGATTGAGCCGGCTGGTGAAGCCGACCTCGTAGTCACGAGGGAACAGGTGCTGCAAAGCCCAGGCCGAGCCCGCGGAGTAGCCCACCCGGGACACGATCCGAGACCGTGCGCCCTCCGGCTGGTGGATGAGCAGCGCGGCGTCGAAGTGCACATGGCCCTGGAGCAGCCGCACTGCCCGCGTCAACTCACCCCGCGTCAGATCGGTTGCCGGATTGCTCATTTCGTCAGTGTATTGACGCGACGCAGGTGGCCGCCGGAAGTCGCTGACATCAGGTCCGCGGGATTCTCGGCAACGTACCGAGGGGCTGGTCGACAGTGTTGCGACGGCTTCTCCGGTCAGTCGCGCCCGATGCCCACGGGCATGGGGAGGATCTCGACGCGGGCGAGGCCCGAGGTGACGGCCGGGTCGGCGGCGCTGATGGCCCGGACATCGTCCTCGGAGTCGGCGCGCACCACGCCCAGGCCCCAGTTCCCGGTCGGGTCGACGACGGGACCGAAGATCACGGCGGTGCCGTCGGCGAGGAGCCCCGACCAGTACGCGCCGTGGCGGCCCATGATGGCGGCTTCGTCGTCGGACATGTCGCCGGGACCGAAGGTGGGACGCGGCGGGACGAGTTTGTACACGAAGTGGGTCATGGTCGGACGCTCTCCCTTCAGGGGTGGGTCGATTCGATGACGTCGACGCAGGCCGCCAGGGCTGCGGCCCAGCCGCCGGAGTACGCGCCGGAGCTGTAACCGCCCGGCGCGGCGCAGTCTTCGCGAAGCTGTTCCTCGCTCAGATGCTCCCAGCCGCGGTGTTCCACGGACACCCGCGTCAGAGCCGGACCGAGCGAGGTGAACGACAGCTCGACCTCGGTCGGCTCGGGAGTGTTCAGCCACGACATGACGAACCGACTCGGGGGTTCCCACACCGCCAATCGACCCCATTCGGCGGTCGTGCCGTCGTCCCAGGTCTCATAGACCCGGCCGCCGGTGAACTCGTCGATGGCCACCGTCCGTGCCCGGTCCCCGCCGATCGACATCGGCTGCAGTGGCCACCAGACCCCGATGGTCCGGACAAAAGTGGTGAAGACGTGGTCGAGATCGCTACGGACGGTAGTGGATTGACGTATCGGCGGCCGTCGGAGCGGGAGAACGGCACCGCCATCGCGACTTCCGGCGTCGGCGACCTCGCGTTCACCCGGCACGGTTCACCTCGTCGTCGTCGGTCAGTCCGCGTTCGGCCTCGACCAGTTGCCGCGCGACGTCGAGAGATGACGCCCACATGTCGTCGAGCAGGTCGCGTAGTCGGTCGATGCCCTCGGGTCGGGCGCGGTAGATGCGTCGGGTCCCCTCGCGGCGTTCGGCCAGCAACCCGGCGTCTTTCAGCACGGTGATGTGCTGGGAGATCGCGGTGCGGCTGACGTCGAACCGGGCGGCGATGTCGCCCGCGGACAGCTCCTCGCCGGAGACGAGTTCGAGGATGGCGCGGCGGCGGGGCTCCGCCATCGCGCGCAGGGCCTCGTCGACGCCCGGGGAGTTGTCGGTCACGCCCAGAGTCCGATCGAGTTGCCGTCGGGGTCGGAGAACATCGCGAATCTGCCGTACCCATCCGGGAGGTCCGTGGGCGGCACGAGTGCCTTGCCACCGAGCGTCTCGGCCCGGTCGAGGGACGCCTGCAGATCGTCGACGCGCATGTAGACACTCACCCCGCTGGTCCCGCCGGGTTCGGACACGGCGCCGATGCCGCCGGAGACGGCGCCGTCACCTGCGCCGGTGTCCACGAGCGAGTATTCCGGGCCGGAACTGTCGTCGATGGTCCAGTCGAACAGATCGCGATAGAACGCGGTGAGACGGGTGGGGTCGTGCGAGGTGATCTCGAAGAATGCGACTGGTGCTCCCATTGAGGACTCCTTGTGCCGTTATATGTCGGTAATCACTAACGTTAGCGATTACTGACAAAAGACGCAAGGGTGTGGAGAGCCATGTCCGGCCTCGGCCTGTGCCCTAGAGTCCAGCCATGGGTCTCGCACTGTCGTCGGAGGTCGTATGAGGGATTCGGTGAGCCACGACCGGCCGTGGCGGCGCCCGGGTGCTCTCCGATATGGCCTGCGGCGGGTGCGGAATGCCGTGCGCCCGCCGGTGACCGTCTACCCGGCACCCGACGACATGATCAAGGACGCCGACGTCCCGGTGGTGATGCGCGACGGGGTCACCCTGCGGGTCAACGTGTATCGACCGGCGGGGGAGGGTCCGTTCCCGGTCCTGCTCTCGGCGCACCCCTACGGCAAGGACGCGCTGCCGGTCCGGACGCGGTTCGGCTGGAAGCTCAACTTTCAGTACCGGATCATGAATCAACCTGCACCGTTTCGCGTTTCGAGTGAGACCGGCTGGGAGGCGCCCGACCCTGCGGTCTGGACCTCGCGCGGCTACGTCGTCGTCAATGCCGACCTGCGTGGCGCGGGGACCTCGGAGGGAACCGGATCGCTGCTCTCCGACGCCGAGGCCCTCGATGTCCACGACCTGATCGAGTGGGCCGGCCGGCAGTCCTGGTCGACCGGCGCGGTCGGCATGCTGGGCGTGTCGTATCTCGCACTCTCGCAGTACAAGGCGGCAGCACTCCGCCCGCCCCACCTCGCGGCGATCTGTCCGTGGGAGGGGTTCACCGACCTCTACCGCGACTTCATGAAGCCTGGCGGAGTCGACGAGAGAGGGTTCTCCCGCATCTGGGCTCTCGTCACCCGGAAGGCTGCCCGGTTGTCGGAGGACATCGGTGCCGAACGCCGCCGCCACCCGCTCCGAGATGATTGGTGGCAGAGCAAGACACCGGATCTCGCGGCCATCGAGGTGCCGATGCTGGTGTGCGCCAGTTTCTCCGACAGCAATCTGCACAGCGCGGGTTCGATGCGTGCGTTCGACCGGGCCGGGTCGGCCCACAAGTACCTGTACACCCACCGCGGACCGAAGTGGGCGACGTTCTACAGCGACGTCGCGGTGGCGACCCAGCACGCGTTCTTCGAGCGACACCTGCGCGGGGACACGACCAGGACCCTGCCACGGGTCCGCCTCGAAGTCCGGGGGTCGCGGACCGAGGTCACCGATGTACGCGAGGAACATGAGTGGCCGCCGGCGGCGACCACGTGGACCGAACTGCTACTCGCCGACGGTGATCGTCTGACCCGGGTCACCGGGGGAGGCGTGGCGAGTGGTTCGTCGGTTCTCGACCTGCGCGGAGCCGGGCTGGCCTACGACCTTGCCATCGATTCTCATCTCGAACTCTCCGGACCGATGAGTGCTCGACTATGGGTCAGCCTGCCGCGCGGTGGGGATGCGACGTTGTTCGTGGCAGTGGAGAAATGGGCCGGAACGCGGTGGGTCCCGTTCGAGGGTTCGTACGGATACGGCCGGGACCGCATCGTGACGGGTAGGCAGAAGCTCTCCCTGCGAGCACTGGACCGCGATGCATCGTCGGTGGCCCGGCCGGTGCACAGCTTCGACCGCGTTCAGTTGCTGGAGCCCGGTCAGATCGCGGAGATCGAGGTCGGACTCGGATCGTCGGCAACATCTTTCACGCCTGGCGATCGCCTGCGGCTGGTGCTCGCGGGGCGGAACATCGACCGGGGCAATCCGTTGACCGGACATTTCCCCGCTCGCTATAAGACCGGTCCCCGCGGAACGTGTCGGATTCATCGGGGCGGAGATCATCCCTCGATGCTGACGGTGCCGCTGATCGAGGCGACGAATCCGGCGGCCGGTCTGAATCCGTGACGACAGCTGAGGAGAGTACGTGGTGACGACCGAACCCCCGACCTGGCTGCTACTGCCGGGAACCCCGCTGTCGCCGGCGGTGTGGGACGGCGTGCGTGCCGAGCTGGCCGAGTACGGACACGTGATCACGCCTGCGATCAGCCCGCCGCCGGGTCATGCGGATGACGACCTACCCGCGCGGCTCGCGGCCGGGGTCGCGGAATCGGTTGCGTCCGAGGCGCCCTGGCATGTGGTGGGACATTCCTTCGGCGGACAGGTGGCCCTGGAACTCGCGATCCGGCGCCCCGAGCTCGTCTCCCGCTTGACGCTGCTGTGCACCCGAGACACGCCCTTCCCGGCATTCGACGCTGCGGCAGCCGCCGTCGAGGCCGGCACCGTCGATGTCGACGGCACACTCGGACGGTGGTTCAGCGCAGACGAATTGCGCAACGATGGACCGGTCGTCCGCTACGCTCGCGAAGCCGTGGCCGCCGCGGACCGGCGTCCTGGGCGTCGGCGCTGCGCGCGATCGCCCACTTCGACTGTTCGCAACGCACCGCGTCGATCTCGTGCCCGGTGGCCGTGGTCGCGGCCGAACACGACACGGTGTCCGACGTCGCCTCCATGACAGCCATGTATCAGCGGATACCGGGATCGGACTTCATCGTCCGCGCCGGTGCCTGGCATATGAGCATCTTCGACGACCCGGCCGCGGTGGCGCGAATCCTCCTCTGACGACCGACGAATCTCGACCGTCGGGCTTCAGGTCGCGTCGGCGATGATCTGCCGCTGGGCGGTGAACATCTCGGCCAGATTGTTGCTGACCGTGGTGTCCATGGCGGGCGGTGCGTCGTCAACCGTGTTGTGCGTGACCGTGAACGATACGCCCCGCTCCTCGCCGACCACGATGATCCCGGCGAGGTGAACCTCGATCGCACCGACCTCGTACTCGCCGGTCATCCGGACCGCTTTGTAGTCACCGTCGATCGGCAGCTCGACCTTCTCGAGTGCGAGAGTGACCGGGACGTCGCCATCCTCGAGGGTCAGCGTGAAAGACGAACAGGCGGAGACGATCTCGTCGAACTCGTCGTAACCGTTGTCGGCCGGCTTGGTCACGTCGGCACTGTAGTTGTCGAGACCGAAGAGTATCTCACTGGAGGACGAGGTCTCGGTGAGCTCGCGCTCCGCGCGTTCGTTGCCGGTCTGCTGAGACTGGACCAGCGTCGCACACTTCTCGTTGTCCACGGTGCTGCCGTCGTCGTCGGTACTACCCGTCTCCGTGCTGAATTCGCCCGTGATGTCCGGGAACTGGTCTTCGGGCAGCACCAGTTGGAGGGCCGAGGCGGTCGGGATCGACGGTTCGTCGTCGCCACCACCGCGCAGGGTCAGCGCCAGCACCACCGCCACCACGACGATCAGTACGAGGACCAGTCCGCCGCCGCCGATGAACCACCACTTCTTGCTCCCGCTCTTGGCCGGCGGGGGCGGTTGCTGACCGAACGGCTGGCCATACGGTTGCTGGCCGTAGGGCTGCTGGCCGTAGGGCTGCCCGCCATTGGGCTGTTGGCCGTACGGCTGCCCGCCAGTGGGCTGTTGGCCGTACGGCTGCCCACCGTACGGGCCCGGGTTCGGCGGCTGGCCGGGAGCCGGCTGCGGCCCGCCGGGTTGGTGACCGCCAGATGGCGGCCAGCCGGGTTGCTGCGGCCCCTGCGGACCCATGGCGGTCGGCTGGTTGGGGTCGTAGGGACTGCCCACGGTCGGCTCCTCCTGGTCGGTGACCTCGGGAGATTACCGCGCTTCGATGGGGGCATCGCCGGGTTTCATGCGACCGAATGAGCGACGTCCGACGGACGGGTCCGGACGCTCACAGGAGCGCGGGCGGTGGGTATTTCGGTTCGTACAGCGTGATCTCCCCGGCGCCGGGGACCTTGACCCGGACAGTCACGCCCCAACCCTCATCGGTCGGGGTGCCCGCGAACTCGGCGCCCCGGCCGGCGAGTTCGCGCATGGTGGAGTCGAGATCGTCGCACATGAACGACACGTCGAACTTCTGATCGGTGCGACCGGCGCTTCCCTCGTGCTCCCAGGCATTCGGGTGCGCTCCCAGTTCGCTGGGACCGGTCTGGAAGATCAGCCAGCCGCCGCCCGTGTCGACGTGCGGGAAGCGCAACACGTCGCGGAAGAATGCGCGGGCGGCGTCCGGGTCGTCGCAGTAGATCAGTGTGTGCACCGCGGTGATCATGGCGCCCAGGGTAGTCGGGCCGCGGAGCCGAACCAGTGTTGTTCGCAGAAGCCGGAACCGGCCCCCAGCGCAGAATTTCCGTCCCCGTGAGCCGGTGCGAAGGGCAATATGCCCTTCAAACCTGTTGAGGGGGACGCAAATTCGTGGTAAAGAGACGATCCCTCGCCGGTTCCTGACCCTTCGTGGCTCGTCGCTTGCGCTCCTCGCACCTCGGGGAGCAAGGGGAAGGTCAGCTCACCGCCTTCGCGACCAGCGTCGCAATGGTCTTCTCGGCCTCGGTGTCCAGGGTGCTGACCGCGAATGACGTCGGCCAGAATCCGCCGTCGTCGAGGTTGGCGTTCTGGGTGAATCCGAAGGTGGAGTACCGCTCCTTGTCGTCGTGCCCGCTGCGGAAGAAACACACGACCTTGCCCTTCAGCGCGTAGGCCGGTTGTCCGTACCAGAGCTTCGGCGCGATGTCCGGCGCGGTCGTGGTGACGATCGCGTGGATGCGTTCGGCCAGCGCGCGATCGGCCGGGTCCATGCTCTCGAGCTTCGCGAGCAGATCGAGTTCCTCGGCCGCCTTCTTGTTCCCGCGCCCACGGGACTTCTCCTTCTCGAGTTCCGCGGCGCGCTCCTTCATCGCGGCGCGTTCCTGATCGGAGAATCCTCCTGAGCTGCCCATTCGCGTTCCCTTCGTGGTCGATGGCCTCGGGGCCGAGGCAGCTCTCACGGTAGTGCGCGGCGGGTCAGGGGGCTTCTCGATTCCGAACCGGTCGAAGGTCTCGACGCGGACTCACACCCGCCCTCGTAGGATCGCGTTCCAGTACAGGCGCGGGAGGGCATATCGGTCGAAGGCCCACGCACTCCGGCGCGGTTTGAGCGGGTCGATGACCGACGGCAACGACGACGTGACGGTCCCGTCGCGGTCGAACTCGGCGGCGATCAGATGATGTGCGTCCGTCGCGATCGGCGCGACCGTGTACCCGTCGTAGGCGGTGAGGTCCTCGCCGGCCCGCGCGGCCGCGATGTTGTCTGCAAGCACCGAGATCTGCCGTCGCAGACCGCCGCCCGACGGGTCGGTCGCGATCGCGGCGCCGTCACCGGCTCCCCAGATGGACGGATGGGTGCGGTGACGCAGCGTGTGGGGGTCGATGTCGACGAGCCCCCGGTCGCGGGCGCCGGCCAGGCCCGAGTCGGTCACCAGGTCGGCACCTCGGAAGGGCGGGACGAGATGCAGCATGTCGTAGCACACGTCCTGGGTGTCCGAGCCGGTGACCACGGTGACCCGGCGATCGACCGGATGCAGTCGTACGGAGCTGTCGAGCAGCACGCGGACGCCGAGTTCGTCGAGGCACTCCGAGAGGCGGGCGTCGAGGGCATCGACGCCGAGCAGATGGGGCCGGTCGACGGTCAAGGTGATGTCGAGCGACTCGAGGATGCCTCGACGCCGCCAGTGGGCGGCGGCCAGGAACAGTGGTTTGAGTGTGGTCCCGGTGCAGCTGACCGGCGGACGCGGGACGGTGAACACCGCTCGTCCACCCCACGGCATCGAGGTGACGAGATCCCAGGTCTGTTCGGCCCGGTCGAGATAATTGCTGGCCACCGCCGGGTCGGCGATCGCGAGTTCGATCCCCGGCATCGCGTCGTGATCCGGTACGAGTCCGACGGCCAGGACGAGGTCCCGGTAGCCGATGTCGGCGCCCGAGGCGCAGCGGATCGTCCGCTTTCCCGCGTCGACGACGACGGCGGTGTCGCGCAACCACGTCACCCCGTCCGGCGTCACCGATCGCTGCGTGCGCTCGGCGTCCTGCAGTGTCGCCTGACCTCCGCCGACGTAGGAGAGCAGTGGGCGGTAGGTGTGGACGGCCTGCGGTTCGATCACCGCGACATCGGTGACGCCCAGGCGCAGCAGTCGCGCCGCCGCGCTGAGGCCGGCGTTTCCGCCGCCGACGATGACGACGTCGAAGTGTCGGGTCTCGCGAGATGAGGTCATGCGGGTCAATACCCGGCCGGGCGGTCGGGAAAACCGGGGGAGCCGGCTGTGCCGACTGCCGGGTCCGCCTCGGCCGGGTCCTCGTGGTCCGAGTGCTGGGTGCGACCATGGACCGATGACCGCCACGCTCGTCGCCAAGGACGTCGCCGGGGGATATGCCCACCGCGTCCTCTTCGACCACCTCGATCTCACGGCTGCACCCGGCGACGTGATCGGCGTGGTCGGTGCCAACGGCGCCGGGAAGACGACGCTGCTGCGGGTACTCGCCGGTGATCTCGCGCCCCTGGAGGGGACGGTGACCCGTGCACCGTCCGACGCTTTCGTCGGATGGCTGCCGCAGGAGCACGAACGGCTTCCCGGTGAGGTGGTGCGCGCGTACGTCGCCCGCCGGACGGGGTGCGCGGCGGCGACGGCGGCGATGGACGCGGCGGCGGACGCGTTGGCCGACCACGACGCCGCGGCGCCGGGAGATCCGGCCGAGACGTATGCCGCCGCACTCGACCACTGGTTGGCCACCGGGGCGGCCGATCTCGACGAGCGGCTGCCCGCGGTCCTCGCCGACCTCGGGCTCGGCGACGGCGTCATCGACCCGGACGCCACCCTGATGGCGGATCTGTCCGGCGGCCAGGCCGCCCGGGTCGGGCTCGCCGCGCTGCTGTGCTCGCGGTTCGACATCGTGCTCCTCGACGAACCGACCAACGACCTCGATCTCGACGGTCTCGCGCGCCTGGAGGAGGTCGTGGCCGGCATGCGGGGCGGCGTCGTCCTGGTCAGTCACGATCGAGAGTTCCTCGCGCGCAGCGTCACCCGGGTGCTCGAACTCGACCTCGCGCAGCACACCAACACCGTGTACGGCGGCGGCTACGAGAGCTACCTCGAGGAGCGTGCCGTCGCCCGCCGTCACCGTCGCGAGGAGTACGAGGAGTTCGCGGCCAAAAAGGCCGACCTCGTCGCACGCGCTCGGACCCAGCGTGAGTGGTCGAGTCAGGGTGTCCGCAATGCCATCCGGAAAGCGCCGGACAACGACAAGATTCGACGTCGCGCCGCCACCGAGTCCAGTGAGAAGCAGGCGCAGAAGGTCCGGCAGATGGAGAGCCGGATCGCTCGGCTCGACGAGGTCGCCGAACCGCGCAAGGAATGGGTCCTCGAGTTCACCATCGGGTCCGCGCCGCGCTCCAGCTCGGTGGTCGCCACCCTCAATGAAGCGGTCGTGCGACAGGGGGATTTCGTGCTGGGCCCGGTGTCGTTACAGGTGAACGCCGGCGAACGCATCGGCATCACGGGCCACAACGGTGCCGGCAAGACGACGCTGCTGCGGCTACTACTCGGTCGCGTCGTACCCGACGAGGGGACCGCGCGACTCGGTGCCAACGTCGCGATCGGCGAGATCGACCAGGCGCGTGGCCTGTTCACCGGTCCCCGGCCGCTGGCCGAACGGTTCGAAGCGCTGGTCCCCGAATACTCCACCGCGGACGTGCGGACGTTGCTCGCCAAGTTCGGGCTGCGGGCCGATCACGTGGACCGGCCGGTCGGAGAGCTGTCACCCGGCGAACGCACGCGGGCCGGACTCGCCCTGCTGCAGGCGCGGGGCACCAATGTCCTCGTCCTCGACGAGCCGACCAACCACCTCGACCTGCCGGCCATCGAGCAACTCGAGTCCGCCCTCGATTCCTACGACGGCGCAGTGCTTCTCGTGACCCACGATCGGCGCATGCTGCAGAACGTGCGCGTCGACCGGCACTGGGACGTCGACGGCGGCCGGTTCAGCGAGCGCTGAGTTCTCTCAGCCCGCGAGCCGGGTGTCTACCCCACGCACGTCCGCCGGCAGATCCTCCTCGGCGCTCCCGAGCCCGAGGTGCTCGCGCAGGGTCGTGCCCTCGTACTCCGTGCGGAACAGGCCGCGGCGCTGCAGCTCTGGGACCACGTAGTCCACGAAGTCGTTGAAGGTGCCCGGGGTCTGCGCACTCGACACGATGAACCCGTCGGCCTCACCGCCGGTGAAGGACTCCTCGATCTGGTCCGCGACATCGGCGGCCGTGCCGACGAACTGCGGCAGCAGGACTCCCTGGGCGTAGAGCTTGCCGATGTCGCGGAGGGTGAGACTGTCCCGCTCGGAGAGGCGTCGGGCGACGTCGAACAGCCCCTGTGTTCCGCTCACCTGGACGTCTTCGACGGGAGCGTCGAGATCGTAGGCGGAGAAGTCGTGGTCGGTGTGAACCGACAGCGTGATCAGGCCGGAGATCGGATCGGCGAGTTCGTTGTGGAACGCCTGCTTCTCCCGGGCGATCGACTCGGTCTCGCCGATGAACGGGATGAACGACGGGAAGATGTTGACGTGGTCGGGATTTCGGCCGAAGTTCACCGCCCGCGACTTCACGTCGTCGTAGTAGGCCCGGCGTCCCTCCGGGGTCGGGTCGATCTCGAAGATCGCCTCGGCCCACCGCGCGGCGAAGTCCTTGCCGGTGTTCGACGATCCCGCCTGGATGAGTACCGGGCGATGCTGCGGTGAGCGGGGCTGGTTCAGCGGACCCCGCGTGCGGTAGTGCGTGCCCTCGTGGTCGACGGTGTGGATCTTCGACGGATCCGCCCAGACGCCGGACTCCTTGTCGGCGGTGACGGCGTCGGCATCCCAGCTCGACCACAGCTTGATCGCCGTGCTGACGAACTCCTCGGCGCGCACGTACCGCTCGTCGTGTCCGACGTGGTCGTCGAAGCCGAAGTTCTGCGCCTCGGCCTGCGACAGCGACGTCACGATGTTCCACGCGATCCGTCCGCGGGTGAGGTGATCGAGGGAACCGAAGACGCGCGCGAGTTCGTAGGGGTGAAAGTAGGTGGTGGACTTGGTGACCGCGATGCCGAGCCGGGTGGTGACGGCGGCGATGCTCGCCGCGACCAGGCTCGGATCGATCGTCGCCGCGGCCTGGGTGCCGCGCCGGAAGGGTTCGGACTGGTCGCCGCCGAACCGGACCGGTGCGGCGAGCAGGTCGGCGAAGAAGGCGAAGTCGAACTTGCCGCGTTCGAGGATGCGGCCGACCCGGTGGTAGTGGTCTGGCCCGAAGTAGTCGGTCTCCGAGCCGGGATGACGCCATGCGGCGTGCGAATGGGTGACGGGGGAGGCGATCAAGAAACCACCGAGGTGGAGCTGACGGGTCACGAGTGGGGTCCTTCGGGTTCGGCATCGCGGAGTCGGTCCGATGGCGGCGACGCGCGACGGATGCGGCGAGACGGTCGGGACAAGTCAAGGCGCAGGGTCCACCGGCGGCCAGGGTTGAGCCCGCCGTGATCGCAACAGACCCTTGACATACAACCAATTGGTTGTATGTTTGAGGCGTGGCCGAGAACGCAGGCGAACCGACAGACGAGGACCGGGCCGACGCCCTGTTCCACGCGCTGTCGGACCGCACCCGTCGTGACATCCTGCGACGCGTGCTCGCCGGCGAACACTCGGTCTCGGTGCTCGCCGCGAAATACGACATGAGCTTCGCGGCGGTACAGAAGCACGTCGCCGTCCTGGAGAAGGCCGGTCTGCTCACCAAGCGTCGTTCCGGACGCGAGCAGCTGGCCAGCGGCGATGTCGCGGCAGTGCGTTCGGTGGCCTCGATGCTCACCGAGCTCGAAGCGGTGTGGCGTGGTCGTATCGCCCGCATCGACGATCTACTCACGCTCGAATCACCCTCACCCACAACCACACCGGAGGAATGAACAATGCCTGTCATCGATGTGACACCCGACCTCGACGCCCGGACGATCACCATCAACGCCGAGTTCGCGGCCCCGATCGAACGGGTGTGGCAGATCTACGCCGATCCGCGTCAGCTCGAGAAGATCTGGGGCCCGCCCACCTATCCGGCGACCGTCGTCGACCACGACCTGCGCCCGGGCGGCAAGGTCACGTACTACATGACCAGTCCCGAGGGCGAGAAGTTCGGCGGCTACTGGAAAGTCGAATCGGTGGACGAGCCCACCGGCTTCACCTTCCTCGACGGCTTTGCCGACGGGGACCTCAACCCGATCACCGACATGCCCGAATCCCGCAATTCCTACGCATTCACCGAGACGGACGGTAAGACCGTCGCCACCTTCATCAGCACCTACGACTCGGCCGAGGCGTTGCAGAAGGTGCTCGACATGGGAGTCGTCGAAGGTGCGTCGTCGGCGATCAACCAGATCGACGAGTTCCTCGCGGCCTGAGGGTCACAGGTTCGAGTTGAGCGTCGGAAACCCCTCGGGCAGTTCGGCGGCCGGGCCACCGGCGCCGGACCCCGTGGGCTCGACGTCCAGCCCGTGCGTGTAGGCGGCCATCGAGATCGACCCGGCGGCATGGCCGTCCACGAGCAGATCCAGCGGGGCGTCTCCGGCGAGTCCGGCGATGTACAGCATCGGTAGATAGTGGTCCGGGGTCGGCACGGACTTGTCGAAGTCGGGATGTCCGTCCAGACTCAGCACACTCGACGGCTTGTCCAGCAACACCTCTCGGGCCGCATCGTCGAACCGGTGGGCCCAGTCGAATCCGCTGTCGGGCTTCGCGAAGTCGACCGCGCGTAGGTTGTGCACGATGTTGCCGCTGCCGATGATCAGCACACCCTGGTCGCGGAGCGGGGCGAGCCGGCGGCCCAGTTCGTAGTGGTGCTCGTAGTCCTTGAAAGCGTTGAGCGACAACTGGAGTACGGGTACGGACGCATCCGGGAACGTGTGCACCAGCACCGACCACGTCCCGTGGTCGATACCCCAGCTGTCGATGTCGTGACCGCACCACGTGGGTTTGACGACATCGGAGACCATGTCGGCGACATCCGGGTCGCCCGGGGCGGGGTACTCCACGTCGAAGAGGTCCTGCGGGAAACCGTAGAAGTCGTGGATCGTCCGCGGCCGTGGCATCGCCGTCACGGCGGTGGCGTTGGTGTACCAGTGCGCCGAGATCACCAGGATCGCTCGCGGTTTCGGCACCGAGGCACCCAGAGCGGCCCAGGCCTCGGTGTACTTGTTGCGCTCCAGGGCGTTCATCGGGTTGCCGTGACCGATGAACGCGACCGGCATCGTCCCCGAGCTCGTCGCGTCTACCGCTGACATCGTCGCCTCCTCCGGCCGATTGCGGACGGAGTCGACGCTACTCCGGAATCGCCGAAGTCGCCGACAGGGGTTCGGCGCCCGTGGAACAATTCGACAATGCATAAGCGCTGGTCAATGCCGATTGCCACGGTCCTCGCGATCGCTCTGGCGGCGTGCGGCACCGGGGGCGGTTCCGAACCCGCGTCCTCGTCGGCGTCGTCGTCGAACCCGCAGCAGGCGGCGCAGATCGAGCAGATCGTCGAAGGTCTGATGGAGTCCCAACACCTCAAGTCGGTGATCGTGCGTGTCACCGAGGACGGCCAGGAGGTGACCACCAAGGCGTTCGGCGAGTCGCAGACCGGTGTACCCGCCACCGCGGACATGCACTTCCGCAACGGGTCGGTCGCCATCGCCTACGTCGCGGCGGTGTTGTTGCAACTCGTCGACGAGAAGGCGGTCGCCCTCGACGACATCATCGCGACATGGGTGCCCCAGATCCCCAACAGCGACCGGGTCACCCTCCGGCAACTGGCGACGATGACGTCGGGGTACCAGGACTATGTGCTCGGCAACGACGCGTTCGAGATCGAGGAGTTGACGAACCCGTTCAAGGCGTGGACGACCGACGAGATGTTGTCCTACGCGGTGAACGAGCCGCTGCTCTACGCGCCGGGGACGAACTGGAACTACGCGCACACGAACTACGTGATCCTCGGCCTCGCGCTGGAGAAGATCACCGGTGAATCGGTCGCGGATCTACTCCGGCAGCGGATCTCCGAGCCGCTCGACCTCGACAACACGGTGTCGGATCTGACGGCGGTGATCTCGGAACCCGCCCTGCATGCCTACTCGTCGGAGCGCCGCGGGATTCTGAACCTTCCACCGACGACGCCGTTCTACGAGGAGACGACCGGCTGGCACCCGTCGTGGAGCATCACCCACGGTGCGATTCAGACGTCGAACATCTACGACGTCGAGGCGACGGCCCGGAAACTCTTCGCGGGGGAGACGCTGTCGGCCGAGGGCTACGACACCATGGTCTCCACCCGGCTCCGCGGCGTGGCGCGTCCGCTGGCCGGTTGCTCGACGTGCCGGCCGATGAACGAGGAGTACACCTACGGCATGGGAGTCGTGCTGACCGGCGGCTGGATCGTGCAGAACCCGTTGTTCAACGGCTACGCGGCGGTCGTCGGGTATCTCCCGTCGGAGAAGATCGCCATCGCGGTGGCGGGACCTACGACGCCGAGGCGTTCGGTCCGGACGGCTCGTACGCCAACGGCGGCAATCCGATCTTCGCGCAGATCGGCGCCCTGATGGCCCCCGACTCCGCGCCACCGATCCCGCGGAACTGACGCCGCCGCGAGGCCCGGCCGTCGTGCTGCGAAAACCCACCCAGCGCGGGTGCCATATGGTGGCAGGTATGGTCGACCGCCTCCCCGACGACGATCTACGGGTCGGAAACCCGGAACGCGAGCGGGCCGTGACTCTCCTCAATGATGCCTTCTCGTCCGGATATCTGGAGATCGCGGAGTTCGAGGAGCGGTCCGGTCTGGTGTACGCCGCCAAGACCCGCGCGGACCTGCGAGCCGTCCTGGAACACCTGCCGAACGCCGGTCGCCTGTTCAACGAGCCGGGCCAGGCCGTAGCCGCGACCCCGGCCGTCGCCGTCCCTTCGACTGGGCCCGTGCACCTCGCGGCCGAGTGGGAGACGGTTCGACGCAAGGGCACGTGGCATGTTCCGCCGTCGACGCTGGTCACCGGCAGCATGGGCACCGTCGACATGGACTTCACCCATGCGACGTTCCCCGGGCCGTCGACGATCCTGCAGCTGCAGGTCTCCATCACCACGGTGAAGCTCCGGATCGGCCCCGATCAGGAGATAAGGTACGGCGACCTGCAACTCTCCGGATGGTCGAAGGTGAAGGACAAGGCCGGCGCACCGACGCGTCCGGGCGGACCGGTGATCGAGCTGACGGGTTCGGCGTCGGGGATGACCGGCATCGTCATCAAACGGAGCTGACGCACCGAACCGTATCGACCGGGGCTGACCGCTCGCCGTTACGCGAACGCCGGGCGGGTGGCCTACTTGTGCTCACGCTGAACTCAACGGTGTCGCGAGTGTTTCCCGATTCGTAACGTTGCCGCACGTGGCCGACCGAACACTCAGTATCAGCGCGCCCGGCGATCCGCGGGCGGTGGACCCGGGGTCGTCCGACTCCCCATCGGCCAAGGCGGGCCGGTCGTCCCGGCTGCACACCATCCTGCGCGCGCTGTCACCCATCGCCGTTCTCGTGCTCTGGCAGGTGGGCAGCGCACTGGGGATCATCCCGCAGGACAAGCTGCCCGCACCGTCGCTGATCGCCGAGGCCGGGTGGGAGGTCCTGAACAACGGACAACTCCTCGACGCCATCGCGGCGTCGGCGCAGCGGGTCGCGATCGGACTGACGATCGGCGTCGCGGTCGGGATCGGTCTGGGCTTGCTGGTCGGCCTGAGCAAGTTCGCCGACTCGGCCATCGACCCGAACATGCAGGCTATACGCGCACTTCCGCTCTTCGGTCTGATCCCGTTGTTCATCCTGTGGTTCGGCATCGGCGAGATGCCCAAGGTGCTGCTCGTGTCCCTCGGCGCGCTGTTCCCCCTCTACCTGAACACCTCCGCCGCGATTCGCCAGATCGACGGCCGCCTGGTGGAAACCGCTCGCGTGCTGGGCTTCTCGCGGCTGACCACCATCCGCGATCTCATCATCCCGGGTGCCATGCCGCAGATCCTGGTCGGTCTGCGCCAGGCCCTGGCGATCGCATGGCTCAGCCTCATCGTCGCCGAGCAGATCGCGGCCACGTCCGGGCTGGGATACCTGATCAACAACGCGCGCGACTTCCTGCGCACCGACATCATCTTCTTCGGCCTGATCGTCTACGCCGCACTGGGTTTGATCACCGACGCCATCGTGCGTGCGCTGGAGCGCTACACGACCCGATACCAGAACCGGTGACGCCCCCAACCCGCACATCCCGAGTCCAGGAGGCCCTACCATGACCGCCATCGCCACCCGCGATCTCGAGGTCCCGTCCGCCGACGACCTGGTCGACCCCGCCGGATACGCCGCGGAAGTCGAGAACGCGAGCCTGAGCTACGGGGACAATCTCGTGTTGCGGGACGTGACCCTGCGGGTCGGGGCGCACGAGATCGTCGCGCTCATCGGACGCAGCGGCAGCGGCAAGTCGACGCTGCTTCGCCTGCTGGCGGGCCTGTCGCAGACCGAGTCGGGCAGCGTCCGGACCGCCGGTCACCCGGCGGTGTCCTTCCAGGAACCGCGACTCTTCCCCTGGCGCACCGTCTTACAGAACGTCGCCTTCGGCCTCGTGCGCGAGAAGGTCGGCAAGTCACAGGCCCGCGAACGCGCGCGCCGCACCCTCGACGAGGTCGGCCTGAGCGACAAGACGGGTGCGTGGCCCGCGCAACTCTCGGGTGGTCAGGCGCAACGGGTCTCGCTCGCCCGTGCGCTCGTGGCCCGTCCGCAACTGCTGCTGCTCGACGAGCCGTTCGGCGCACTCGACGCCCTCACTCGGCGCACGATGCACGAACTGCTCATCTCGCTGTGGCGCGACAACGGGTTCGGTGCACTCCTCGTCACCCACGACGTCGACGAGGCGTTGCGGCTGGCCGACCGCGTCGTCGTCCTGGCCGGTGGCGAGATCGTCGAAGACCTCACCGTGCCCCGTCCACGTCAGACCGGCGACGCCGATGACCCCGACTCCGAGATCCCGCGCCTGCGAGCCGAATTGCTGACCGCACTCGGCGTCGCCGATCCGGCGCGCTGACCCTCCCGTTCCCTGACCGAAAGCCGATCTCGATGACACACCACCATCTTTCCGTGCGCGCATCCCGGGCCCGACGGCGCCGCGTGCTCGCCGCCGTGCTGGCCACCGCCGCCCTGACCCTGGGCCTCGCGGGCTGTGTGCAGCGGGAGGACACCGCCGAATCGATCGCGAACGAGACGGTCGACGTCGCCTCACTGCAGGACCTGACCCTCCGAGTCGGAGACCAGAAGGGCGGCACCGAAGCCCTACTGCGCGCCTCGGGCGAACTCGAGAAGCTCCCGTTCACCATCGAATTCTCCACCTTCACCTCCGGCCCGCCGCAGATCGAGGCCGCCACCGCAGGCAAGATCGACTTCGCGGTCACCGGGAACACGCCGCCCATCTTCGGCGCCGCGGCGAACGCGAAGGTCAAGATCGTCACCGGGTACGCGAACAACGCCAGCGGCGACGCGATCCTGATCCCGGGAACGTCGACACTGGCCTCGGTCGCCGACCTCAAGGGCAAGAAGGTCGCCGTGGCGAAGGGCAGCTCGGCCCACGGACATCTGCTGCTGCAACTGAACAAGGTGAATCTGACCCTGGGGCCCGGCAAGGACGTCGAGCCGGTCTTCCTGCAGCCCGCGGATGCGTTGTCGGCGTTCACCTCCGGGAACGTCGACGCATGGGCGATCTGGGACCCGTACACCGCGATCGTCCAGCTCGAGAACAACCCGAAGACGCTCATCACGGCCGAAGGCGTCTCCAACGGTTACGGTTTCGGGATCGCGGGCGACGAGGCGCTGGCCGACCCGCGTCGCAACACCGCAGTACGGGAACTGGCGCTCGGGATCGCGCGGGCCGCCAACTGGGCCAAGGCCAACCCGGAAGAGTGGGCCGAGCAGTACTCCGCCGAGGTCGGAATCGACCCGCGGGCCGGCGCGATCGCCCAGGGCCGCAGCCTTCGACCCGCGATCGCACTCGACGACAGCGTCGTGGCGTCGGAGCAGGAGCTCGCCGATGCCTTCGCCGACTCCGGGCAACTCCAGGGGCAGGTCGACTTCGCGAAGTTCGTCAACAACCGCTACGACGAGGCCCTCGCACCGCTGTTCGGCACGCCCCAGTCCTAGTGGTGCGTCTCGGG
>NZ_JAMBDT010000056.1:0-32212 GCF_025143765.1 Gordonia sp. p3-SID1431 | reverse complement strand
TGCTCCCTGAGGAGGCCGGAGCTTGCGGAGGCCGTCACGAAGGGTCTTGGTGAGATGCGTCGTCAACCCTTCGTGGCTCGTCGCTATCGCTCCTCGCACCTCAGGGAGCAATGGTTATGTCGTCCTTTTGGATAAGGGAGCAGGTTGTGTCGTTCTTCCGGATTGGGGAGTAGAAGGAGGCTCGTTTCGCTCGCACCTCAGGGAGTGAAACGCACTCACGACTCGTGCGGGAGTGCCTCCGCGTCGTCGATCTGCGCGAGGGCGTCCGTGCGCGACATGTCCTTCAGTGCGACACCGGATCGTCCGAGTTTCCGGGCGCCGTCGATGAGCGCGGCAGTCGTCCGCGCGGCGACGTCGTAGTGCAGACCGTCGGGCGGGTGGATGTTCGAGATGCAGTTCCGGTCGGAGTCGGCGCGTCCCGGCCGGGGGAGGTGGGTGAGATAGACGCCCAGGCTGTCGGCGACCGAGAGGCCGGGACGCTCGCCGATGATCACGATGAGCGTGCTGACGCCGAGCGCCTCGCCGATGTGATCACCGAGTGCGACGCGGGCCTCGGTCGCGATGACCGGCGGCGCGATCGAGTACCGGCCGTCGAATTGACGTAGCAGTGCCGCGACCAAGCCGCCGCCGTGATCGGTGAGGGCGCGAGGTGACAGTCCGTCGGCCAGCACGATCCCGATCTCGGCGTCGGCGTGCGGGAGCTGCGAGAGATCTTCGGGTAGCCGGCCGAGGTCGGGTCGGCGCAGGTACTCGCTGCGCGTTGCCGCGCGACTCCGGACCACGATCGGGGGATCGAGGTCGAGTTCGCCGATCGCGCGCGTGAGATCCTCGACGTCGAGCGGCTCGTGGACGGCGTCGCGGGCGACTGCGTGAGCGGACTGGAACTCGAGAACTCGTTGCGACGGAAGTGAATTGCCCGCGCGTCCGAGTCCGATCCGGGCCTGTGTGCTCCGGCGCAGCTCGGTCCAGGGGTCCGGGGTCGGCTGATCGTCCGCGGGTGCGGGCTGGGTCGGCGTCATCGCCCGGACGCCAGTGGCAGGAGTGGGGATTCGCCCGGATCGACCGGCAGGATGCGGCCGGCGCCGTCGGTCATGCCGAGTCGCGCCAGCCAGGATTCGAACTCCGGCGCCGGCCGCAGTCCGAGTGCCTCACGGACATAGAGGGCGTCGTGGAACGACAGGCTCTGATAACCGAGCATCACGTCGTCCGCCCCGGGCACGGCGATGACGAACGCGGCACCGGCGACGCCGAGCAGGGTGAGCAGCGTGTCCATGTCGTCCTGGTCGGCCTCGGCGTGATTGGTGTAGCAGACGTCGACTCCCATCGGGAGCCCGAGCAGTTTGCCGCAGAAGTGATCTTCGAGTCCCGCGCGGATGATCTGTTTGCCGTCGTAGAGATACTCGGGTCCTATGAAGCCGACGACGGTGTTGATCAACAACGGTTTCAGCATCCGCGCCACCGCGTAGGCCCGCGTCTCCAGGGTCTGCTGGTCGACCGGCTTGCCGCCGGTGCCGAGATGCGCACCGGCCGAGAGCGCCGACCCCTGACCTGTCTCCAGGTACATCACGTTGTCGCCGACGGTTCCGCGGCGCAGCGACCGGCCCGCCTCGTCGGCCTCGCGCAAGATGTCCAAGGTGACGCCGAACCCCTTGTTGGCGCCCTCGGTGCCCGCGATGGACTGGAACACGAGATCGACCGGCACCCCCTGCTCGATGAGGTCAACCGTGGTCGTCACGTGCGACAGCACGCACGACTGCATCGGGATCTCGAAACGCTGCCGGATGTCATCGAGCATGTGGAGCAGGTCGGCGGTCGCCCGCGGCGAGTCCGACGCCGGGTTGATCCCGATGACCGCGTCGCCGCAGCCCATGAGCAGGCCGTCGAGGGTCGCCGCGGCGATGCCGCGTGGGTCGTCGGTGGGGTGGTTGGGCTGTAGGCGCGTCGCGATCCGGCCGGGCAGTCCGATGGTCGAGCGAAAGGCGGACGTCACCCTGGTCGCCGCCGCCACCAGGATCAGGTCCTGGTTCCTCATGATCTTCGACGCGGCGGCCACCATCTCGGGGGTCAGTCCGGGGCCGACGCGGGCGAGCCGTTCACCGGCATCGGATCGGGTGGCGATCTCCAGCAGCCAGTCCCGGAACCCGCCGACGGTCAGGTCGGCGATCTCGGCGAACGCGGTCCGGTCATGGGTGTCGATGATCAGTCGGGTCACCTCGTCGGACTCGTACGGCACCAGTGGCTCGTCGAGAAATCGGCTCAGTGGCACGTCGGCGAGTTGCCATGCGGCCGCGGCACGTTCGGCGTCGGAGTCGGCGGCGCAACCGGCCAGTTCATCGCCGGATCGGCGTGGGGTGGCCTTCGCCATGAGTTCGACGAGGCCGTCGAACTCATAGGTGGTGCCGGCGATCGTCTGTGTGTACTTCATCGGATCGACCGGCCGGGGAGGAGCTGAGTGCGCGTCATGATCCCCCGAAGTCTAGGTTCGGACCCGACCGGGCGCATGCCGAACGCGGGCGTCTCCTCGCACCGTCGGGGCCGAGATCGGTGCGTTCCTCACCGCCGCGAACTCACGGCGGTGAGGTCGCGGGTCACTGGGCCGCGTCGGCAGAGGACTCGAGCGTGAAACCGATCTTCAGCGTGACCTGGAAGTGCGCGATCTGACCTTCCTCGATGTGGCCGCGGGTCTCGGTGACCTCGAACCAATCGAGATGCTTGACGGTCTGCGAGGCACGAGCGATCGCGTTACGAATGGCGTCGTCGGTGCCGGTCGATGACGATCCGACCACTTCGATGACTCGATACACATTGTCCGACAAGGTAATCGCTCCAATCGTGAGAACATCTGGGCATAGTCCGCGGTGGGTCCGCCGCCCGGGCGGGCCGCCACTCCTGTCTACCCTACGATCGAGGGGTGAAACGCGGTTCGGAAATGCGGGACGTCCCCGAGAGATGCCCGTGCACGTCCGGCTTGTCGCTCGGCGACTGCTGCGGTCCCGTTCTCGCCGGTGAGCGGGCCGCGCCGACCGCAGAGACGTTGATGCGTTCGCGTTTCACCGCTTTCGCGCTCGGCGATCGGAATCATCTGCTCGCGAGCTGGCATCCCGACACCCGCCCCGCCGCACTCGATCTGGACGAGTCGATGCGTTGGTACCGCCTCGACATCGAGTCGAGTAGTGGGGGTTCACTGTTCGAGGTCGAGGGAGAGGTCACGTTCACGGCCCACTATCGGCGAGGTGCGGAGCGTGGATCGCTGCACGAGCGCAGTCGCTTCCTCCGAGCGAACGGCCGCTGGCTGTACGTCGACGGGATCGTGGGGTGAGCCGAGATCAGGCGTCGGCGTAGTCCCAGAACTGGAGCCACGTCACGTTGGCGAACACCGTCAGACACAGGAGGTAGAGGAGCAGGACCGTACCCGCCCCCGCGACGTTGCTGCGCCAGTTGCTTCCGTCTACCGGATCGAGCCACCGCCGGAACGGGCGCGAGGCCCATGGCATCAGCCACCACTGCATGAGCGAGACGCTGACCACCTGGCTCAGCCACAATGCCAGCCACGGCTCCGCACCGAGACGATCGAGTGTCGGGCCGAGGAACCTGGAGAGGGTCATCACGGTCGGGTACAGGACCAGCAGCACCATCATCGCCGACTTCCAATTCGGTGTCTGCAGAATCCGGCCGCGATCGGTGCGCACCGTGGTGCCGAAGGCCGTCGTGCTGGCCATCGTCTCGAAATCATGGGTCAGGCTCGAACGCAGCCCGGCGAGCGCTTCGCTGCGTCGGCTCGACGAGACCCAGGCCGCCAGCTGGCGGTCCGTGCGGAACCGCAACACCGACAGCGATGTCTCCTGTTGCGCATCGACGAACAGCGCGGTGCCCTCGTAACCGCCGAACTCGCTTGCTGCGTCGGTCAGCACGTGTTGTGCCGCAATGAATTCGGGTACCGCTCCGGCGACGATGTCGTGCCGGAACGCGCCGACACCGGGCGGCGGCGACCGCCCGTCGACGAGTTCGAGCACGGGCGTCGCCGGTAGCCAACCGTGCGCTCGTCCGGCATCGAGCGCCGCGCGGTGACCCGAGCTGTCGAGCCAACGGTCCAGGGCGTCCTCGTCGACGAAGGTGGTGGCGACCGCCGGGTCGAAATGTCCGTCGGTCACCGCCGAGATCGCGACACCCAGACAGCCGTCGGAGTCGGTGGCCGACGCGGCGAGTGTCGCGGCCCACTCCGCGAAATCGCCGGTGTCGCCGGCGTGGAAGACCGACACCGCGATGATCGCGGTGCCTGTGGCGTCGTGGGTGGTGACGATCGTCGTGTCCTCGGGTCGCCGATTCATGGGCTGCCGGTCAGACGGTGACCCGACGCCCCTGGACGTAGACCTCGGCGATGGACGACTCGCGCAGGCCCATCAGCAGGCCGAACAGGGTCTGGTCGCGGGCGAGATCGGCATCGTCGGACCGGACGGCGTTCTCCAGCGTGGACTTCAGGGCGTCCACGGGTTCGATGACCAGGAAGTCGGCTTCCTTGCCCTCATCGAAGTTGCCGAAACGGTTCTCCATGTCGAGTGCCCGGGCCCCGCCGACGGTCCCGATGAACAGCATCTCGGCAGGGTGCATCGACACCCCGGCGTCTCCGGGCTCGGTGATGTGCTGTTTGAAGGCATCTCCGAGTACGCGCGGGACGAGCCATTCGTCGCCGCCGCCGAAATCGGTTCCGGCGGAGATGTTCACACCCGCCGCCACGGTGCGCTTCCACGGCATCGTGCCGGATCCGAGGAACAACTGAGACACCGGACAATGCGAGATCGAGGTACCGGTTTCGGCCATGCGCGCGAGTTCGGCGTCCTGGCAGTGCACGCAGTGCGCGAGGATTGTCCGCGGACCGAGCAGGCTCTTGCCGCCGACCTGCGATCCGGGCAGGAACTTCCCGTCATAGGTGTCGAGGTAGGAGTCGACCTGGTAGACCTCCTTGGTGGTGTCCACCTCTCCGGTGCCGGGACGGTTGTTCTCGTTGAGGTGGCTGTGGACGTAGACGCCCTGCTCGCGGTATTCGTCGTACAGGTCGCCGAGGTTCTTCAGCGTCTCGGTGGTCACCGACAGCGAGAACCGCGGCACGATCGCGACGTGCAGCAACGCGGTACGGTAGTCGCCGGTGTCGGCGGCATGCCACTTGTCGATCTCGGCCCGGGTGAGGCGGATCGCCTCCTCCTCCGAGGTCAGCAGCGGCTTGGCGGTGTCACCGCCGACGGTCTGGATGCCGCGGCCGGCCACGATACGCAGCCCGGCCTTCTGGGTCTCGGTGAACAGGGAATCCTGGGCGTGGGGGAAGGCGGAACCGAACACCATCATCGCCGTCGTACCCGCGGCGACCCGTCGCCTGGTGAACTCGACCGCGGCGGCCTGGGCGAATTCGTGGTCGGCGAACTTGGATTCGGACGGGAAGATGCACAGATTGAGCCATTCGAGCAGTTGCCCGCCGCCGTAGGAGTCGCCGGCGTAGGTCTGCGGGAAGTGGATGTGGGTGTCGACGAAGCCCGGGATGAGATACCCGCTCGGGTGCTCGTGCGCCTCCGCGCTCGCGAATTCGGAAGGGAGCTCGGATCTCTCGCTGGCGAACTTGATCGTGCCGTCGTCGCCGACCACCAGAGCTCCGTCGGGTATCGATACCAGCGCGTCCACCGCCTCGGTGATCGCGGGACTGCCGGCGAGATGGAAGATGTGCCCGTAATGGACGGTGTCGGTCATCGGTGCTCCTCGGGCATCGGGGTCACAAACTCGGATCGTCATCGGAGGTCCACCCGGGTGCCTGTGATCGTCCTCGGATCTCGGACGCGGTCGGCGACCAGTATCACCCGCCTCCCGTTGCACGCGCGCGCCAACCGTCGAAGTCGCCGTCTGATCGTTTCCATGTGGCGCGCGAACCGGTCGGTGCGGGCTCTCAGCTACCGGTGCGGGCCGCGATCCACTCGACGAACGGGACCGTCGCCCGCCAGTCCCGCCGCACCCGATCGACGAGTTCCGCGGAATGGATGATCTCGTCGAATCCGTAGTCCCGACCCACCGACAGCGATCGGTGGCGGAGCAGTTCGATTCGCGGGTGGGCGACGTCGTACCCGCGAGGTGCGGTCTTCAGCCGGTCCCCGGCGATCTCCCAGCCGTCCCCCGTGAGCCGCCGGAGCAGGCTCTCGAGCTTGGGTCCGCTGCGGTCGTGGTCGATGGACTTCCGAATCTCGGCGAGCCGGGCCGGGGTGGCCTCGTAGAAGCCCGCGCCGACGCGAACACCCGGTGCGCCGATCTGCACGTAGTACCCGGTGGCCGGGGCCACGGCGACGAACGCGCCCTGATGGGTCTTGTACGGCGCTTTGTCCTTCGAGAACCGGATATCGCGGTGCGGTCGGAAGATCTTGGCCGGGCCGAACTCGTCGGCCAGCGCGTCGGTCAGGGCGCGGATGGGTTCGGCAACCGCGGCACGGTAGGTGGCCTTGTGGGCCTCCCAGAACACCTTGGAGTTGTCGATCTCCAGATCGTCGTAGAAGTCGAGGGCGGCCTCCGGGAACCCGGTGAAGTCTGTCATCGTCACCCCGGCAATCCGCGGCCGAATCCGACGACACCGCCGTCGGAGCGCCAGTCCAGCGAATGCACCCGGATGCGGCCCATCTCGTTGCCCCCCACGGTGACGGCGGACTCACCATCGACTGCGACGACGATGTTGGTGTGCTGTCCGAATCCCGACGACCGGTCGTAGAGCACGACGTCGCCCACTCGGGGCGGTTGCGCGCCGACCGCGTCGAACCGACCGGCGGCCTCGTAGTATTCCTGCAGCGTGTACACCCCGGGATGCGCCAGTGACCGGAGTGGGGGTTGACCAGCGGATTGCCGGCCGTCCGCATGATCCAGCTCACGAAGTTCGCGCACCACGGTTCGTCGACACCCTCGGAGTAGAACGTCCCGGGACGCTGAGCGGTGTGTTCGTGGCGCACCGCCTCGACGACGCGTCGCTGGGCCGGCGTGAGTTCCGCGGCGTCGATCTGCGGGAACTCGGCGGTGTCCCAGGGCAACCACCGTTCGGGTACGGCCCGCCATGCGACGAGACCGACGCCCGCGACGACGATCACGACCAGCGCCGCGGCGATCACCGTCCGCCGACCGCGTCGACGCACCGGGCGCATGCCCGCACCGTCTGCGGGTCGGTCGGCAGTCGTGTCGGCGCTCACCTCGACGAGTGTAGGCATCGTCCGTGGCCGCGCCTCGTTCCTCGTCCCCGCCGACGTTCGCCCGGCGCCTCGCCCGCGCGGGCGACATGCGCGCTTGGCACAATGGGCGCCGGTCGGGGGGCCAAGGCGATTCAAGGAGCGAACGCGGTGGACGAGTCAGATCACGAGCCGATCCTGCGTGCCGGGGACACGTGCCGGGAGATCGCGACCGCCGACCGCGTCGCATGCATCGTCGACGCGGCGGACTACTTCCTGCACGCGAAGTCGGCGTTGCTGCAGGCCCGGCGCCGCATCGTCCTCATCGGTTGGGACGTGGACACCCGGATCCGGCTCGATCCGCGGACCGCCGACGACGAGGTCCCCGACGTGCTCGGTGACTTCCTGAGGTGGCTCATCGACAACCGTCCGGAACTGGAGATCCACGTCCTGCGCTGGAGCACCGGCGCGTTCACCGGAATCCTGCGCGGAGTCGCGCCGCCCTTCGTCCAGGATCTGCTCACCGGCCGTCGTCTGCACTACCGGATCGACGCCGCCCACCCCGTCTCCGCCGCGCATCATCAGAAGATCGCGGTGATCGACGACCAGTTCGCGTTCTGTGGCGGCATCGACATGACGGTGAACCGGTGGGACACTTCGGAACATCTGTCGCACAACGAGTTTCGCCGGGATCCCGATGACCGGCCGCATGGGCCCTGGCATGACGTCACGGTCGCCCTCGACGGCGACGCCGCGCGCGTGGTCGCGTCTGTCGCGCTCGACCGGTGGGAGGCCGCCACCGGCGAGAGCCTCAAACCCCTCGTCGACACCGACGGCCCCGACATCTGGCCGACGGATCTCGACGTCACGTTCACCGACTGCGACGTCGCGGTGGCCCGGACGATTCCGCAGTACGACGACCGGCCCCAGGTCGAGGAGATCCGGCGCCTGTACCGTGCGGCCTTCGCCGCGGCCCGCCGCACGATCTACATCGAGAGCCAGTACCTGGCGGCGCGCGAGGTCGCGGACGCGCTGGCGGAACGACTCGCCGAGCCCGACGGGCCCGAGATCGTCCTGGTGCTGCCGAGGCATGCGGACAGTCCGGTGGAACGGCTCGCCATGGACGGTGCGCGGCACAAATTGCTGCAACTCCTGTGGCGCGCCGACAAGTACGACAGATTCCGCGCCTTCTACCCCGTGACGGCCGAGGGGGACCCGATCTACGTGCACGCCAAGGTGCTCATCGTCGACGACGTCCTCCTGCGCATCGGATCCTCGAACCTCAACAACCGGTCGCTCGGATTCGACAGCGAGTGTGACGTCGCCATCGAGGCCGATCCGAACGACCCTGCCGACGGCGACCTGAGCGAGACGATCCTGTCCATGCGCACGCGGTTGTTGTCCGAGCATCTGGGCGTCGACCACGAGGTGTTCGACGATGCTCTGGCACAGGAGAACTCACTCGTCGGGGCGGTCGATCGGCTGACCGGCCCGGGCCGGACACTCGAGGCTTTCGATCACGAGACGATCGACGGCGAGGAGTCCCTCATCGCGGAGAACGAACTCGTGGACCCGGAGGACGCGCGGATCGGCACGATCGACCGCATCTACCGCGCGGTGATCCGTCGGGGCACGCGGAACCTGCTGCGGCGCTGACGTCACACCCGCGTGCGGGCCGCCTCGATGGCGGGGGCGATGACCTCGGCGAGGTCGGATGCGACGTCGCGATCGCCCTCCGGGGGCATCGCGATGTAACTCAGCGCCATCCTGGTGATCGCGCGCGAGATCCGCACGACGTCGGACTCCGGCATCGACAGCCACTCGGACTCGCGGAAGGCCTCGGCCAGCCGGTCGGCGGCCGTGGTGATGATCGGTGCCGCATCGGTGGTGATCAGCTTCATCAGATCGGGTTTGGCCTCGCCGGACAGCAGCGAGGCGATCAGCGGGTCGGTGGCGACTCCGGCGAAGAATTCACCGAAACCCTTGTGCAGGGCCTCGGTGACGTCGTCGACGGAACTCGCCAAGGAATCTGCGACATGGCCGGCGAAACGGCCCGCCAACCGCACCGCGTAGCCCTGCGCGAGGCCGTAACGGGAGCCGAACTCGTTGTAGACGGTCTGGCGGCTGACCCCCGTCGCGGCGGCGACATCGGACATGCGCACCGCCGCCCAGTCCCGGTCCAGCAGCAGGTCGTGCAGTCCGTCGAGAAGCGAATTGTGCAGCAGGGCTTTGCTGTCCTGCGCATAGTTGCGAGTCGTCATCCGTGCGCACCGACCGGCTGGAGAGATGACTCGATCTCGGCGCGCAGGGATCGTCCCGAGCCGCCCCTGCCCAGGCAGACCGCGCCGACGAGACGACTTCCGGCGAAAGCCCGCACGACAGAGCAGGAGTCGTCCAGGTCGACCTCCACACGATCTCCCGATGTCGGCCACCCGACGATCTGGATGTTGGTCGTGTACTGCATCGTCCAGGCCAGTGGCACACGCGGTACCGCAGTGCTGATGCCGGTGTCCAGCCCGAGGTCGGCGGCGATCGTCATGGCGACCAGTCTGCCGTGCTCGGTCGCGGTGAGCCACTGCTCGGCACGCATCGGTGCGCCCGTCAACGGATGGGGCCGCGCCGCGACGTCGCCGGCCGCGTAGACGCCGGGGACCCCGGTTCGCAGCGAATCGTCGACGACGATCCCGGCCGCATCGACGGGAATCCCTGCGCTGCGCGGCAATTCGAGATCGGGCTCCATTCCGATCGCGCTGATCACCGTTCCGGTCAAGGTCCGCCCGTCCGCCAACGTCACGGACTCGGCGGTGATCGTTGTGGGCACCACGCCGGTGAGGATCTGCACCCCGCGTTCCCGGTGCAGGGTCGCCACCGCCTCGGCCACCGTTGCCGGAACGACCCGTGACAACAGCGACGTCTCGCGCTCGATGACGGTGACGCGCGAACCGTCTCCGGTCGACGCCACGGCTCCGGCGATCTCCAGTCCGATCAGTCCGCCGCCGAGAACGATCACCGGCCCGTCCTGGATCGCGTGCCGGAGCTCGGCCGCGTCGTGCCGGGTGCGCAGGGCGAGCGGGGACGACGTCGTGCCGGGGAGTCGCCGGGCACGCCCTCCGGTGGCCAGGACCAGCGCGTCGTAATCCACCTGGGAGGAGTCGGCGAGGCAGACCCGCCGCGACGAGGTGTCGACGTCGGCGACGCGCGTCGAGGTCACGATCTCGATGCCCCGATCCGACCAGTACCCGGGCGGACGGAGCGTGATCTTGGCGTCCGTCAGGTCGCCGTCGACGAGGTTCTTGCTCAGCGCCGTTCGTCGGTAGGGGAGTTGTGGCTCGTCCCCGAACACGGTGATTGTTCCGTCGAAACCGTTGGAACGCAGCGACTCCGCAGCCGTCATGCCGGCTACGCCGGTGCCGACGATCACCACCGAACCGCCCCGGATGGTGCCGGCGCTCACGGACGGGCCACCTCGACCATCTCGAAATCGGCCTTGGCCGCACCGCAGTCCGGGCAGCTCCAGTCGTCGGGGATGTCGGCCCAGCGGGTGCCCGGCTCGATGCCGTCCTCCGGCCAGCCGAGCTCTTCGTCGTACTCGAAACCGCAAACCTCGCAACGGAAGAGCTTGAAATTCATCGCACAGAGTTCCCTTCGCTGATTTCATCCGGCCCGCTCGCTTCGCCCCCGGCGCCGAGGAAGTCGATCTTCTCCCGCACCCCGCAGTCGGGGCACGGCCAGTCGTCGGGAATGGTGGCCCAGGGCGTGCCGGGCGGGAATCCCTCCCGGGGGGCGCCGACGGTCTCGTCGTAGACGTAATCGCAGACCGGACAACGGAAGGTGCTCATCGCGGCGACACCCCGTGCTCGGCCAGGACGCGTTCGCGGCGGTGCGGTGCGATGTTGATCCGTTCGACGTTTCCGTCGTAGTGGTCGAGCACCCGCTTGTCCATCACCCGCCGCCAGATCGGCGGGAAGTAGGCGAGCGTGATCATGCTCGCGTATCCGCTCGGCAGGTTGGGCGCGCCGTCGAAGCTGCGCAGCGTCTGATACCTCCGGGTGGGGTTCGCATGGTGGTCGCTGTGGCGCTGGAGGTGGTACAGGAAGATGTTGGTGCAGATGTGGTCGGAGTTCCAGCTGTGCTCGGGCGTGCACCGCTCGTAGCGGCCGGTCCGCGTCTTCTGGCGGAGTAGACCGTAGTGCTCGAGGTAGTTCACGGTCTCCAGCAGTGAGAAACCGTAGACGGCCTGGATCACGAGGAAGGGGAGGATCTCCCAGCCGAAGATCGCGGTGAGCGCCCCCCACAGCACGATCGACATCGCCCATGCGTTGAGGACGTCGTTGCTCGGATGCCAGAAGGGCTTGCCCGCCCGCTCGAGGCGTTTGCGTTCGAGTTTGACGGAGGACGTGAGGCTTCCCCAGACGCTACGGGGGAGGAAGCGCCAGAACGACTCTCCGAAACGGGAGCTGGCCGGATCTTCGGGCGTCGCGACCCGCACGTGGTGCCCACGGTTGTGCTCGATGTAGAAGTGACCGTAAAACGTCTGGGCGAGAGTGATCTTCGACAACCAGCGTTCCAGATCGTCCTTCTTGTGCCCCAGTTCGTGAGCGGTGTTGATTCCGATCCCGCCCATAGCGCCGATCGACAGCGCCAGCCCGATCTTCGACGCGAGCCCGAGCCCGCCGTCGATGCCGAGCCAACTGAGGTCGTCGGCCGTCCACAGGTGGCAGGCCATCACGAGACTCGCGAGCTGGAACGGGATGTACACGTACGTGCAGTAGCGGTAGTACTTGTCGTTCTCCAGCTGCTCCATCAGCTCTTCGGGCGGATTCGATCCGTCGGGCCCGAAGAACACGTCGAGGATCGGGAGCAGGACGTAGACGAGTAGCGGCCCGATCCACCACCACACCGGCGACACGACGTCGAAACCATGGCCGATCGCATTGAAGCCGGCGACGAGACCCATTGCGAGAAAGATCGACGTCGGTGGGATCAGGCCGAGCAGCCAGAGATGGCGTTTGCGGTCCTTCCACTCGGCGGCGGAGTCATCCGCGGTGAACGGGGTCGGTGCGGTACTCATACGCGCTCCTGTCTGGGCGGGCTGTGTTCTACGCCACTAGACATTAACCGCGACAATGTCCGTTGTCTAGACATTCACGTCTATTTGTAAACAAGCAACGCCGCGGGGACGTACGACGAGGACCTGGGCGGCAGGAAGGTTGCTCGCCGACGCGTGCGGCAGTTCTTGTGTTCTGGAGTTCGGCGCGGGTTCGCGCATGCCTACGTGGTCACGAACCGCGCCGTGAGGCTGTTGCATGTGCGACTGCCGCCGTCGTGGTGCTCGATCGAGGTCTGTTCAGTGATCAACGTCGACGTCGGGTTCGGCTGCCCGGAACCCGCTCCCGCTCGAATGGCCGAGTGGGAGCGGGTCGGTCGTGTTCCGCTGTGGAGTTGTCAAAGTACGGATGCGGTCCCGGGTATGGCCCGGGTGCGGAGGGTGCTACGCGAAAGTGGTTGTCGGACGGCCGGTCAGGCGGCGTCGTCGAGGCGCATGGTGCGGCGGTTGTAGGCGGGTAGTGGTCGGCGGTGTGGGTCTATGGTGGCGGGTGGGACGAGCCAGGGGTGTCGGTCGAATCCCATGACGATGTCCCAGCCGTGGTGGTGGACCTGGTTGTGGCAGCGTTGGCAGAGCAGGCAACCGTTGTCGAGGTCGGTGGGTCCGCCGTCGGCCCAATGGGTGACGTGGTGGACCTGGGTATGTGACGGTGGCGCACCGCATTTGATGCAGCAGGCGTCGCGGACGATCATTGCTTTGCGCAGGTGCGCCGGGAACAAGCGGTGGGTGTGGCCCATCTGTAGCGGTACGCCCTCAGCGTCGAGTCGCCCCTGCTCCACGAGGTGCGAGCGAAGCGAGCCTCGAGGGGTCAGCGAGCCGTCGCACGACGCCTGTTTCGCGGTCGCTTGGCTGACCGATCCGGTCCACGGCAGCGTTGCGAGGTCTCCGGTCGCGGGGATAGTCAGTATCAATTGAGTGCGCGAGGAACCAACGGTGTCGATGCTCGCGCCGATCGCGGCTTGGTCGAGGATCAATTCGAAGGCGTCGGCGCGGCGTTGCTCGGCGGTGCGACGATCCTTGGCGCCGTCGGGTTCGGGTCGTGGGCAGGATCGTTCGTCGATCATCGCCAGGAACTTCTCGCCCACGACCTGGGTGAGATCGGCGCGGACTTCGACGCGGCCGTCGTCGGTGGTGTGGGCGCTCACCGAGTTCAAACTTGCATCGTCCGACGCTGGGGTTCCTGCGTCACACGCATCGCCGAGAGCGTTGCCGATGGCCTGCGCATGCTTGAGCACTTCAGTCGGTGTTGCACCGGATAGTGCTTGGGCGATGAGTTCGATCTCAAACCGGGAGCGCTTGTCGACGGAAAGCGCTTCCCCGCAACGTCTATCGATCTCGTTCATGCCGCGGACGATGGCATCGACGATCTCGCTCGACAGTCGTCCGTCGGCAGCGTGACGCGCCACAGCGGGCAGGTTGGGCAGCGCGTCGACACTGCGCATGGTGCGGAGGGCGGCGGCCGGCGCATGTCCTGACTCGATCAGCAGCTTCTTGGTGGTGCTGCCGGTCTTCTGCGCGACGCCGAGTTCGTCGAGTTGTGCTGCGTGGGTGCCGATCTGGTGATCGGCAAGGTTGCGGATCAGGCGCCACGTGTGGAGGGAGTCGAATGTTGCTCTGCCGGTTGGGTCGTCGGCGGGCGGGGTGGTCTCGATGAGTTGATCGAGGAGAGTGGCGAGCTCTGGCATGACTCCAAGGTACCGGAACATGCGTTCGATTTCGAGGAAATTCCACAAGCCGAGAACCGTGAATCGATCGACTGTGCAGCATATTTCGTTGACTGTGCGTCGATTCGCGTTGACCGTGCGTGGATCGTGATCAGTGGCTGGTTCAAGTCGCTCCAGTTTTCGAATACGCGCGGATCGGGTGTGCATGTTCACTTATGGAGCAGTCTCGACGTCCCCGGCGGCGACCGGACTGGCGTTGCCGGCGTGTGGAAGGTAGCGGCGACATATGTTGGGGGCCGAAGGGTATCGTCCGGCTCAGCGATTTCAGATGCCGCTGAGTATGCGGGAATTGCTATCGCCGAGACACTGACTGGGTCGTCGAAACGGTCGCCTCGATGGTGCGGGCGATACGTGGGACCGGCGGAGCCGTCGTGCCGCTTATCCGGGGGGCAAGGTCAGCATTACTCGCTGGAGGTGAAACAGCTGTGTCGCGGTGGCGTCGCCTACCGCATCTTCAGCGATGGCTACACCCCTGTCCAGGTATCGATGTGGGCGCGTTGGCTGTTGAGGGCGTATCCCTCGGGTGTGGCCGGCCGGCGGTTCTCGGCCTGGTGCGATGACGCACTCTTGTGGCGCCCCGTGGGTGGGTGCGCGGCGGGGTTACGACCCGGTGTTCTCCGGTCGCGGTGACCCGCCGGGTCCTGGGTAGTGAGACATGTATCCGGCGGTCTCCATCCGATCCGATGCCGGAGGTCGGCGACGGTTCGGGTCGGTTGAAGTCGATAGACGTCGGGCCGATGTCCAGTCGTCCGGGCTACCCCGTCTCGAGGTGCGCCGAACTCGGTTCGCGGAGGGGTCTTTTCGGCGACGAGTCGTCGGCGGGAGCACGTGGGGTCGAGAGAGCCGCACCGACCTCCACCAGTGTGCGCGCGGCGAACTCGTTGATGGAACGAGCCGTGACGTACATCGATCAACCCATCATCGGGCCCCGGCCGGTCAGGTTCGGCGGGTCATCTGCTGCATCTGAGCGGCCGGTTACGACGTCGCCACCGGACTGAACACGCGCATCTGCATTGGGTGAGATGCGCGAGTGTGACCCGGGGTCGGACGTTCGGCGCCGATTGCCGACACGGTCACTGACGGCCTTCGACCTTCCACGGCGCGGTGCACGCGGCCTCCTGCGCCGAAAACGCGTCCACGAGGCCGGAAGAAGCAGAAAATCCCCAACCCCGCACGCGGAGTTGGGGATTCTGCAGCATCTGGGACCCGAGAAGCCAAGCCCTGCTCGCTGGACTTACGGAGTGTTGATCCAGTTCAGGATCGACTGCCCGGCGCGGGGGTCGCCGTTGTTGATACCGATGACCGCTCCGATGGCCGCGCCGACGCCCGCACCCCAGACACAGCCGACGATGATGATGCAGCCGATGATGAGGCCGGCGAGAGCGCCGATGGCGGTGGTGACGTTGCCGCCGCGGTTCCACCCGTTGGTGATGTGCCAGATCATCTGCTGGTAGGCGCGGTCCTTCTTCGCCGAGGCCGGGCGGACGCCGGCAGCGATCGCCGCGCGGGCTTCGGGGGTGAGGATCGGGGTGAACGTCGCCTGGGTGCGGTCGGCGGAGACCTTCGCGCGCATCGGGACAGCGGCGCCGTCGAACGGCAGCACCAGTCCGATTCGCTCGATGGTCCGTCCGTGTGAGTCGACGACCCGGAGTTCCTGCTCGCCTGCGACGAACGTCGCGTTGCGGAGCTGGGAGGTGATGGAGGTCCCGTCGGCGGATGCGCTGGAGAAGTGGGACGGCGCCGCGGGCGCGGGAGCGCCGTGTGCGGTGCCGTAGGAGACGGTGAGTGCCGAGATGGCCAGGGCCATGACGGCGAGGAGGCGAATGCGCTTCATCGGTTCTGGATTCCGCTTTCGTCGAATGGGTGGTGTGCCCGCTCCGACAGCCGGCGCTCGCCGTGGCTCGGCGATGTGCGGTATGTCGGATTCGGCGCAGTGATTGTCCCACTGTCGACTGCTGTTGGTCCGGTACGCGGCGCGGCGTGGGCCGGCCGGATGACGTATCGGCTGACAACCGAGCGCGTCCCGACTGAACCGGACACCTGGGTCGATTCACTCTGAGCATTGAAGACGTCCATATTTGACTTGGACATGTATGGATCGTGGGTTCTACGGTCGGGTCAAGGCCGAGCTCACCGCACAGCCGCGCCGACGGCGACCCGCCATCGAGAGCAGATGACACCTCTCTCGTGGCGCCGCCGCGGCCGGGCCACCTCGGCGGAATGCCAACGCACAACGGATGGGACCACGATGACCATTGCGCAGCACCCCGCACCGCTGACGACGCAGGACCTCACCGGACAACTGATCATCGCGGGTGAGCGGGTGACCGGCGCGGGGAAGGCCGTCCACGGCGTGGACCCGACGACAGGCACTCGTCTCCTGCCCGCGTACACACACGGAACCCCAGCCGACGTCGTCCGTGCCACCGCTGCGGCCGCGGAAGCGTTCGGACCGTATCGCGCCACCTCGTCCGAAGAACGGGCGCGGTTCCTCTCGACGATCGCGGACAACCTCGATGCGGCGACCGAGGTCCTCGTCGAGCGTGCCGTGGCCGAGACCGGACTCCCGGCGGCGCGGATCACCGGTGAGGTGGGACGGACGTCGGGTCAGCTCCGGTTGTTCGCCTCGGTGCTGCGCGAGGGCAGCTGGCACGGCGCCCGTATCGATCCCGCACGGCCGGATCGGACGCCGCTGCCGCGCGCCGACATCCGGCAGCGCAAGGTGCCGCTCGGACCCGTCGCCGTGTTCGGCGCCAGTAACTTCCCGCTCGCGTTCTCGGTCGCCGGCGGCGACACCGCGTCGGCATTGGCCGCCGGATGTCCCGTGGTGGTGAAGGCCCACGACGCCCATCCCGGCACATCAGAACTGGTGGGACGTCTGATCACCGAGGCGGTGGCCGCCACCGGAATGCCTGCCGGCACCTTCTCCCTGCTCTACGGCAGCGGGCCCGACCTGGGTATCGCCCTCGTGACCGACCCGCGCATCAAAGCGGTGGGCTTCACCGGGTCGCGTTCGGGCGGAACGGCTCTCGTCGCCGCTGCGGCGTCGCGAGCCGAACCCATCCCGGTGTACGCAGAGATGAGCTCGATCAATCCGGTCTACCCGCTGGAGGGGGCGCTGCGTGCCGATGCCGCCGGCCTCGGCCGCGCATTCGTCGGCTCGCTGACGATGGGTTCGGGACAGTTCTGCACCAATCCCGGCCTGGTCATCGCGGTCGACGGTCCCGATCTCGATGCATTCATCGCCGCTGCCGCGGAGGCGATCGCCGCCTCGACGCCGACGCCGATGCTGACCCCGGGGATCGCCGCGAGCTACGCCTCCGGCGTGGAGGAGTTCGGTTCGGCCGCGGAGGTTCTCGCCCGATCGGCGGAAGCGACGGGTCCGAACACCTGCGCCGCCGCGCTCTTCGGCACGCGGGCGGAGACCTTTCTCGCTTCGGAGACGTTGCAGCAGGAGATCTTCGGGTCGTCGAGCCTCGTGGTGCGGTGTCGCGACCTCAAGCAGGTGCGGGAGGTGACCGCCGAGCTCGAAGGTCAGCTCACCGCGACCGTGCATGCCGCGGACTCCGACCTCGACGACGCCCGGGTGCTTCTCGAGGCACTCGAACTCAAGGCCGGGCGAATCCTCTTCAACGGGTGGCCAACCGGCGTCGAGGTCGGACACGCGATGGTCCACGGCGGACCCTATCCGTCCACTTCCGACAGCCGTAGCACCAGCGTCGGGTCGCTCGCCATCGAGCGTTTCCTGCGGCCGGTGGCCTATCAGGACGTTCCGACGACGCTGTTGCCGGACCCCATTGCCGACGGAAACCCCGAACAGATCTGGCGCCGTGTCGACGGCGAACTCATCCGCGACTGATCCTCACCCCATCCAAGGAGTCCCAATGCTCAACGGCGTCTTGTTCTTTCCCGTCACACCCTTCGACAGCAGCGGAGAGGTGGACTACCGTCGCCTCGCCGAACACATCGACCGCGGGGTTGCCGCCGGTCCCGGCGGCGTGTTCGTCGCCTGCGGCACCGGCGAATTCCACGCCCTCGGACTCGAGGAGTTCGGGCGGATCGTCCGCTGTGCGGTCGAGACCGTCGCTGGTCGCGTCCCGGTGTTCGCCGGTGCCGGCGGCTCCCTCGTCCAGGCCCGCGAGTTCGCGGTGAGTGCGAAGGCCAATGGGGCCGACGGCATCCTGCTCCTGCCCCCGTATCTGGTGACGATGCCGCCTGCCGGCCTCGCCGAGTACACGCGGTCGGTCGCGGCCTCCACCGATCTGCCGCTCATCGTCTACAACCGCGGCAACGCCCTGTTCGACGAGGCGTCGGCCATCGAGGTCGCCAAGCTGCCGACGGTCATCGGGTTCAAGGACGGCACCGGTGACCTCGACAACGTGTCGCGCATCGTGATCGCGGTCAAGGAAGCACTCGGGGACAGCAAGGAGTTCCTGTTCTTCAACGGCCTGCCCACCGCCGAGATCACCCAGCAGGCCTACCGCGCCATCGGTGTCACGTTGTACTCGTCGGCGACGTTCGCGTTCGCCCCGGAACTGGCCCTGGCCTTCTACAACTCGTTGGAGAACGGCGACGTCGAGCTGACCGAGGCGCTGCTGCGAGAGTTCTTCCACCCCTTGGTCCGTCTGCGCAACAGGGTGCCGGGCTATGCGGTCGCACTCGTGAAGCACGGTGTGACGATGGAGGGCATCGAAGCGGGTCCGGTGCGCGCGCCGCTGGTCCAGCCGACACCGGAGCACCAGGCCGAGCTCGAGCGGATCACCGCCGCCGGGCGCGCCGTCCTCGCGACGACGCTCGCCGCGCAGGCCACGGTCTGAGAACTCATGTCGACGAATACCTTCCAGTCGGTGCCGGTCGGGACGCGAACCGTGGCGAGTCCGCACACCGACACCACGATCACCGAGGTCACGGTCACCCCGGTCGCCTTCGTCGACCCGCCGCTGCTCAACACGGTGGGTGTGCACCAGCCCTACGCACTGCGGGCGATCATCGTGATCGAGACGGCCGGCGGAATCCGCGGGCTCGGCGAGACCTATGCCGACACCGCTCATCTCGCGCGGGTGGAGGCCGCCGCCGAGGCGATCATCGGACTCGATGCCTTCGCGCTCCACAACCTGCGCGATGCCATCGACCTGCGGGTCTCGACCCTGTCGGTGACCGGGGGCGACGGAGTGGCCGGCATGATCACCACGGCCAGCACCACCGATCGTGTCTTCTCGCCATTCGAAGTCGCCTGTCTCGACATCCAGGGCAAGGTCCTCGGTCGACCGGTGAGCGATCTGCTCGGCGGCCGCGTGCGGGACCGAGTTCCGTTCAGCGCCTACCTGTTCTACAAGTGGGCGGCCCACCCCGGGGCGGCCGGCACCAACGGACTGCCGGACGAGTGGGGCGAGGCCGTCGATCCGAGCGGACTGATCCGGCAGGCGCACCGGATGATCGACCGCTACGGGTTCACCGCGATCAAACTGAAGGGCGGCGTGTTCGCCCCCGACGAAGAGATTGCCGCGATCAAGGCGCTGCACGCCGAGTTCCCCGGAATCCCGTTGCGCCTGGACCCCAATGCGGCGTGGACCGTGGAGACCTCGCTGCGCGTTGCGGCGGAACTCGAGGGCATCGTCGAGTACCTGGAAGACCCGACCCCGGGCCTCGACGGTATGGCGCGCGTCGCCGAGCAGGCGTCCATGCCGCTCGCGACGAACATGTGCGTGGTCGCCTTCGATCACCTCGAACCGGCGGTGCGCAAGCGGTCGGTCTCGGTCGTCCTGTCCGATCACCACTACTGGGGCGGCCTGCAGCGGTCGCGTCTTCTCGGCGGTATCTGTGAGACCTTCGGACTCGGCCTGTCGATGCACTCCAATTCGCACCTGGGCATCAGCCTCGCCGCGATGGTGCATCTCGCGGCTGCGACACCCAACCTCACCTACGCCTGCGACACCCACTGGCCGTGGAAGACCGAGGATGTGGTGAAGCCCGGCGTCCTGGGCATCGTCGACGGTGCGGTGCCGGTCCCGACCGGCCCGGGTCTGGGCGTCGAACTCGACGACGAGTCGCTGGAGGCCCTGCACCAGCAGTACCTCGACTGCGGCATCCGCGACCGGGACGATACCGGGTACATGCAGTCCATCGATCCGGGCTTCGTGAACTCCAGCCCGCGGTGGTGAGCGTGAGCACGAGCACCGCCGCGGCGGTTGGGTGAACTCCAGCCCGCGGTGGTGAGCGTGAGCACGAGCACCGCCGCGGCGGTTGGGTGAACTCCAGCCCGCGGTGGTGAGCGTGAGCGAACCCTCGACCGTCACCGTGGGAGTGGGTTAGCGTCATCCACACCACCCCGCAGATTGCCGGGTTACGATGCCGAAAGTGGATCGATGTTCTCTCTGTCGCGCCTGTCCTGCTTCATCGCGGTCGCTGAGGAGCTGCATTTCGGCCGAGCGGCCGAGCGGTTGCACATGACCCAGCCGCCGTTGAGTCGCCAGATCCAGCAGCTCGAACACGAACTCGGAGTTCAGCTCATCGAGCGCAGCAGTCGTGCGGTGTCGCTGACGGCGGCCGGGGCGGCCTTCCTGCCTGACGCGCGGCGGATCGTCGCGCTCGCCGAGGGGGCGGCCCTGACCGTGCGTCGGGTGCCTGCGGGCGACCTGGGCACCGTGAACATCGGTTTCACGGGTGCCTCGGCGCGGGCGGTTTTGCCCCGGCTCATGCAGACGGCCCGCGAGAAGCTTCCCGACGTGCGGCTCGTGTTGCGGGAGATGGTCACCATCGCGCAGGTCGAGGCATTGGTCCGCGGTGATCTCGACCTCGGCATCGTCCGCCCGCCGATCTCTCGCCCAGGTGTGATCTCCCGTCCGCTGCACCATGAGCGCCTGGTCGCCGCCCTGCCCGCCGATCATGAGTTCGCCGACGTCGAGCACCTCGCGATCGAGGACTTCGACGGTCAGGCGGTCATCATGTATTCGCCCACCGATGCGCGGTACTTCAATGAATTGCTGATCAGCACCTTCACCGCGGTCGGGGCGTCGCCCCGCTATGTCCAGTACGTCACCCAGGTGCACACCATGCTCGTCCTGGTGCACTCCGGGCTGGGCATGGCGCTGGTTCCGGAGTCGGCCATGACCATGCATCCCGACGGGGTGGTGTTCAAGGAGGTCACCGCGATCCGCGATCGTCCCGTGCAGATGAACATCGCCTGGCGTGCCGACAATACCAACCCGGCTCTTGCACGATTGATGAGAGACGTTCTCCCCGAACGGGAATGGATCTGACGGCGACCTCGATCGAGTTCGTCGGCTGTGCACCTGAACTCGTCGACGACCTCACCTCGGTGGCCTCGACGGGCGCGGCGGACTCGCTTCGCTCGTTCGACGCTGCTCGACCAGCAGGGGTTGCGGCGGAGAGCCCGATCAGACCGCGGCGCGCACGGGTGGTTTGACTGCGACCACCGGGCACTGTGCGTCGAGCAGCACACGCTGGACGACGCTGCCGGTCAGTAGTTTTCCGACCGGTGAACGCCTGCGCTGGCCGATCACCAGGAGCTCGGCTGCGTCGTCGTACGATGCGTCGATGAGCTGGTCGGCGTGCGAGAGGCCCGGATCGTTCTCGGCGACACGGTAGTCGACGTCACCGGCCTGAGCCACGTCACGCGCGTTCTCCAGGTCGACCAGGAACTCCGGTGACGAGGCGTTGCCGCCATCGGCCACGATCACGACGTCGGTGCCGCGCATACGGGCCTCGGCGAAGCCGAACGGGAGTGCGCCGCGCCCCTCGGGTGTCGGCAGGTAGCTGAGGACGACAGACATCAGATGTCCTTTCGCAGAGCGTGATTCGGTGCGACGACCGGTGTCGACAGGTCACCGGTCCGCAGGAAGGTCTCGAGGTTGGCGAGCGTGAGTTCCTCCATGGCGGCACGTGTCTCGACCGTTCCGCTCGCGAGGTGGGGGAGAAGTACGACGTTGTCCATGGACAGCAGCGCCTCGGGCACCTCCGGCTCGCGCGCGAACACGTCGAGCCCGGCGCCGGCCAGTCGGCTGCGCCGCAGCAGGTCGACGAGGGCGTCCTCGTCGACGACGCTGCCGCGCGCCACATTGATGAGGAAGCCGTCGGCGCCCAGCGACTCGAGGACGTCCCGGTTGACGAGATGGCGCGTGTCGGCACCGCCGGCGGCGGCCACGATCAGTACGTCGACGCGGGTGGCGAGCTCGGCCGGCGACGCCGCGTAGCGATACGGTGAGCCGTCGATGGGACGGCGGTTGTGGTAGGCGATCCGGCACCCGAAGGCGGTCAGGCGGTGGGCGATCGCCGAGCCGATACGGCCCAGTCCGAGGATGCCGACGTCGGTGCCGGAGACCTTCCGGGTGAGCGGAACGTTGCCTTCCACGGGCCAGCGGCCGGCTCGGACGAACCGATCGGCCGCGGCGAGTCCGCGCATCGTGTCGAGGAGTAGTCCGACTGCGGTGTCGGCGACGCAGTCGGTGAGGACGTCCGGGGTGTTGCTGACGCCGATGCCGAGCTCGGCGGCACGGGTGACGTCGGTGGTGTCGTAACCGACGCCGAAATGGACGATGGCGCCGAGGTTCGGGAGCTCGGCCATCAAGCCGGCGTCCACCCCGGTTCGTCCCGAGGTCACGACCGCGGTCACTGCGTCGGCGTTGCGCGCGAGGAAGGCCTTCCGCGCCTCTCGGTCATCGGGCAGTCGCGGGGCGCCGTAGGTACCTTCGAGACGCTCCTCGAGCGAGGGCTTCAGCGGGCCGACGCGGAGAACAGAGCCGTGGAACGACGAAAGGTCCTTCAGTCCAATGGTTTCCGTCGCCGTCGCGGTGCCGGCCGAACTGCTCGTCATGCTTGACCTCCAGGAGTGCAGGACACAGACCGGTCCTTCGGTGGATGTGGTCAACGCTAGGAGTGCCACGGATACCTGTCCAACACGCAAATAACATGGACCGATACTCAAACTGTATTGATACGGGGTTGTCGATTCGTCCAGCGCAAGAGAGCAGCAATGAACCGTCAGGTCAGCGGTGGTTTTGTCTCGCGGAGCACCCGGTTCGGAGTGCTCTCAAAAGATCTCCAAACCCGCCGAAATGGCCTTTTGCTGGGCTTTTGCTCTGTTGACGCCGTCATCGCGACGCTCATAGCGTGTGTCTACCGTCACAACGCGGTCGAGCCCACCGCGAGATCACTCGCAGTCTTTCTTTCATCGGAGGTCCCCATGCAGATCGCAGCTCTGCGATCCCGGAAGCGCCCCGCCGGGTGTCTGCTGGCACTGTCCGCGGTGGCCGTGCTCGCGGCCAGTGGCTGCAGCGTCGCGAACACGACCGCGAGCGAGAGCGCCTCTCCGGACACCCTGCGCATCGTCCTGCCCCAGGAGCCGCCGACGCTGGAACCCTGCGACGCCTCCCTCACGGCCACCGGTGTCGTGGTCCGGTCCAACATCACCGAACCGCTCATCGAACGGGATCCGAACAGTGGCGAACTGCAGCCCAGTCTCGCGACGGCGTGGAGCCAGGTCGAGCCGAACGTTTGGCGTTTCACCACGGCCTCGGGCATTCGATTCAGCAATGGCCAGCCGTTCGACGCCGAGGACGCGGCGTTCTCCATCCGCCGCACGTTCAACGGGGCGATCGGCTGCGACGTCAACGGCTACGTTTTCGACGACAGCACCCGCGAGGTGACTGTGGTCGACCCCAGCACCATCGAGGTCCGCACGGAGACGCCCGACCCGATCCTTCCGCTGCGTCTCTCCTTCATCGAGATCGTCCCGCGCACCACCGTCGCCGACGACAAGGTGCGCGTGCCGATCGGGACCGGCCCCTACATGGTCGACTTCTGGGATTCGGGCCAGCGCGTGGCGTTGACAGCCAATCCGAACTATCACGGCGACGCCCCCGCATTCACCCGCGCCGTCTACCAATGGCGCTCCGAGGGCAGTGTCCGTGCCGCGATGGTCTCCAACGACGAAGCGGACATCGCCACCTCACTCGGCCCCGAAGACGGAGCAGGTGATCTCGGCATCGCCTACACCAACAACGAGACGACCGCCCTGCGCATGCAGGCCACCGATGCGCCCCTGACCGACTACCGGGTGCGCGAGGCCATCGATCTCTCCGTCAACCGCGTCGGCATCGTCGACGCGCTGTTCCAGGGTCTCGGTACACCCGCGGCCCAGCTGGTCGCGGAGGGCATCGTCGGCTACAACGACCAGCTGACCCCGACGCCGTACGACCTCGACCGCGCCAAGCGCCTGGTCGACGAAGCCCGTGCGGACGGGGTACCGGTCGACCGGACCATCCGCCTCATCGGCCGTACCGGTCAGTTCCCGAAGATCAACGAGACCATCGAGAACCTGCAATTCACGCTCAGCAAGATCGGGCTGGACGTCAAGATCGAGATGATGGACACATCAGGTCAGATGCAGTATCAGACAAGGCCTTTCGTACCCGGGTCGGGGCCGGTGCTGCTGATGATCATGCACGGCAACCAGGCCGGTGACACCCAGTTCACCCTCGACCAGTACATGCTGTCCGACGGATACCAGAGCACTTACGGCACAGCCGCCTACGACGAACAGATCCGCGCCGCCGAGGCCCTCACCGGCCCGGCCCGTCAGAACGCACTCGCCGCGGTCCTGGCCGCCGAGCCGCGCGAGATCCGCCAATACGCGTATATCGCACACATGCAAGCAGTTCTCGCGAAAGCGAATCGTGTTGCCTACCGGCCCAATTCGGCCACCGGTGACGAGATGCGTCTCGCCGAGATGACCCACGCGCCAGCCCAGAACGACTGAAACAGAGGCGATGACCGATGCTCACCTTCCTCCGGCGCCGGATGTTCACCAGCCTGATCCCGCTGATCATCGTCTTGTTCGGCGTGTTCTTCATGGCCCGGCTCACCGGCGACCCCACCAATCTCTACCTCCCGGTCTCCGCGACCCCGGAGCAGCGCGCCGAGTTCGCCGCCGCGAACGGGCTCGACAAACCGATCTGGCAACAGATGACCGACTACCTCGCCGGCGTCTTCCACCTCGACTTCGGTGAGTCACTGAAGACCGGTCAGCAGGCGGCGAGCATGGCGCTCGCAGCGTTCCCGGCGACTCTGCAGCTCGCTTTCGTCACGCTCGTGCTGTCGGTCCTCGGCTCGATCATGATCGGTTGCTGGGCGGCCTACCGACCGAACTCACTCGCCGACCGCTTCTCGAGCCTGCTGTCGATGACCGCGGCCAGCGTCCCCGACTTCTGGTTCGCGATCACCGGTATCTGGATCTTCGCGGTTGTCTTCGGCTGGCTGCCGACGTCCGGGACCGGCGGGGTGCTGGCCTGGGTCCTGCCGATCGCGACACTGATGATCCGACCGCTGGGCGTTCTCACCCAGGTGGTGCGCGGCGCCATGGTCTCGGCCCTGTCGGCCCCCTACGTCAAGGTGGCGAGAAGCAAAGGGGCCGGAGACTTCCGGATCGTCACCCACCACGCACTGCGCAATGCGGCCGCCCCCGCCCTCACCGTCGCCGGCGATCTCGCGGTCGGCCTGATCAACGGCGCGGTCATCGTCGAAGCCATCTTCGGCTGGCCCGGCATCGGCAAGCTGATGATCGATTCGATCCTGCAACGCGACTTCGCGGTCCTGCAGGCCGCGGTGCTCCTCACCGCTCTCAGCATCTTCATCCTGAACATCGTCATCGACGCGGGTCTCGCCCTCCTGGACCCACGCGTTCGTGACAAGGCCACGGTCTAGTCGCCGGACACATCGAGGAGTACTGACACATGTCCATCGTCACCGATCCCGTCGACACGACGAGTCCCGTCGCCTCGACCGACATCACCGGCGACTCCGTCGCCGCCAAGAAGGTGCCCGGCGGGCAACTGCCGCTGTGGCGGCTGCTGCTCCGCGACAAGTTCGCGACCGTCGCCGCCGGCATCCTGACCTTCATCCTGCTCACCGCGATCTTCGGTCCGTGGCTGGTCGGGGACGCCGCCACCGACCAGAACCTGGACGAGTCGAACCTCCCGCCGTTCAACCTCGACACGGGCTGGATGAACGTGCTGGGCACCGACCCGCTGGGTCGCAGCATGCTCGCCCGGCTCATCGTCGCCTGCCAGACCACGCTCATGGTCTCCCTGCCCGCGGTGATCATCTCGTGCGTCGTGGGCTCGGCGATCGGCATGTGGGCGGGATACCACCGCGGCTGGCGTGAGACCACCGCGATGCGCATCGCCGACGTCATCATGAGCTTCCCGTCGCTGCTGCTCGCAGTCGTGATCCTGTACGTGTTCTCGCCGAGCGCCGCCAACATCATCGCGGTGCTGGCGATCACCCGGATCCCGATCTACCTACGGACCGCGCGGGCCGAATCCGCCGAGTTGCAGAGTCGCGTGTTCGTGGACGCGGCACGGACCTTCGGTGCGAGCAGCGGTGCGATACTCCGCGGGCACGTCCTGCCGATCCTGCTCCCCACGCTGCTCACCGTGGCCACCCTCGACTTCTGCTACGTGATGCTCGCGGAGTCGTCGCTGTCGTTCCTCGGCATCGGTATCCAGCCGCCCGACGTCAGCTGGGGCCTGATGGTGTCGCAAGGCCGGACCTACCTGCAGACCGCATGGTGGCTGTCGTTCTTCCCGGGCCTGGCGATCGTCATCACGACCGTGTCGGCCACGATGCTGGCCGCGTGGGCGCGCATCGCGACCGACCCCGGTCAGCGGTGGCGACTGACCACCCCGAACGCCCGGAAGCGGTTCTTCTCCTCACGAAAGGCGCTGCGATGAGTGCTCCTGCCCTCGACCGGCCCGACGCCGGCACCGACGATCGGGTCGCACTCGACGTCGTCGACCTGACCGTGGATCTGCGAACGCCCACCGGTACCGTGCGGGCGGTCGACCACGTGTCCTTCCGCGCCCGTCGTGGCGAAACGCTGGCGCTGCTCGGCGAATCCGGGTGTGGCAAGTCGATGACCGCACAGGCGCTCGTCGGGTTGCTCGACCCGATCGCCTCGGTCTCGGACGGATCGATCGTCCTGGACTCCGTCGACCTCGTCTCCGCCTCGGCGTCGAAGCGACGCGAGATGGCCGGCACCGAACTCGCGATCGTGTTCCAGGACGCGCTGACTGCGCTCAATCCGGTGTACCCGGTCGGGACCCAGCTCGCCGAACCGTTCCGCATCCATCGTGGGATGTCGAAGAAGAAGGCCCGTCTCGAGGCGATCGAACTGATGCGGCACGTGGGCATCCCGGAACCGGAGTCACGGGTCGACTCCTACCCGCACCAGTTCTCCGGCGGGATGCGGCAACGTCTGCTGATCGCGATGGCGGTGGCGTTGAGCCCCAAGGTGCTGCTCGCCGACGAACCCACCACCGCGCTCGACGTGACGGTGCAGGCTCAGATCATGGCGCTGCTGGGGCGCCTCCGGGCCGAACACGACATGGCGGTCGTCCTGATCACCCACGACCTCGCGCTCGTCGCCGAGCAGGCCGACCGCGTCGCGATCATGTACGCGGGCAACGTCGTCGAGACCGGGCCGGTGGCCGAGGTCTTCCGCAGTCCGAGGCATCCGTACACCAAAGGACTGCTCGATTCCGTTCCCGTCAGCGCCGAACGCGGGGCCGATCTCAAGTCGATCGGCGGTACGCCGCCCGACCTGCACTCGATCCCGACGGGCTGTGTGTACCAGGCGCGGTGTCCGCTGGCCCGCGCGCAGTGCGTGCAGCAACGGCCGACGCTGACGACCACCGGCACCAACCGGGCCGCGGCCTGCCACTTCTCGGAGGAGATCGACAATGCCTGAGACGACCAGCCTCGCCACGACGCCCGGCCGCGACAAGGCGCGCGGTGCCGCGGCCCCGCTCGACTCGAGTCGGGTCCTCGAAGTACGCGACGTCGGAAAGACCTTCGCGGTTTCCGGCAAGGGCGGCCGCAAACAACTCCGGGCGCTCGACGGGATCGATCTCGATCTCCGCCGCGGCGAGACACTCGGTCTGGTCGGCGAATCCGGCTGCGGCAAGTCCACTCTCGCCCGAACGCTGATGATGCTCGAGCGGCCCGACACCGGCACCGTCCGATGGGACGGCACCGACCCGTACCGGCTCAAGGGCAAGGACCTGCTCGCCCTGCGTCGCAAGGTGCAGATGGTCTTTCAGGATCCGTATGCCTCGCTGAACAATCGGATGACCGCGGCCGAGATCATCGGCGAGCCGTGGCGTACCCACAAGGACCTGTACCCGCGCAAGCGTGACCGGGCCGCCCGCGTCCGTGAACTGCTGCATCTCGTCGGGTTGCGGCCGAGCGACGAACACCGCAGCCCGCAGGAGTTCTCGGGCGGTCAGCGTCAGCGCCTGGGAATCGCCCGTGCGCTCGCGCTCGATCCCGAGGTGATCATCTGCGACGAGCCGGTGTCGGCGCTGGACCTCTCGGTACAGGCGCAGGTGCTGAACCTGCTGAACGAACTCCAGCAGGAGCTCGACATCTCCTACATCTTCATCTCGCACGATCTGTCGGTGGTGCGTCATGTGGCCGACCGGGTCGCGGTGATGTACCTGGGCCGGATCGTCGAAACAGGCAGTACCGAAGCCGTGTTCGACCATCCTGCGCATCCGTACACCGAGGCGCTGATGTCCGCGGCACCGACGCTCGACGCCGACAACCGCCGCGAGCGAATCCTGTTGAGCGGCGAGGTGCCCTCGCCTCTCAATCCGCCGTCGGGCTGCCGGTTCCGGACGCGCTGCGCACACGCCACCGACGTCTGCGCGACCGCGCTGCCGCCGGCCGTCACCGATCGGCAGGAGGCCGGACACATCGCCGAGTGCTATCACCCCCGCGGACGGGTCGGCCTGGGCATGCCCGCCCCGGCGGCGTGAACACGCCCGGCGGTACGAAGGCCGTACTGGCGTGAGCGTCGTGGCATGCGTGACCATCGCGGTGGCCGTGTTCCTCGCGTCCTGCATGCAGGCATCCATCGGTTTCGGGATGGGCATGCTCGCCGCGCCGGTGGTCGCCCTGGTGGCGCCGACACTGCTTCCCGGCATGCTGATCGCTTCAGCGACGACAGTCACGCTGCTGGTGGTGATCCGCGAGCGGGGAAGCCTGGACTTCCGCGGTACCGGGTGGGCTCTGGCCGGTCGGGTCCCCGGGACCATCGCCGGGGCCCTGCTGCTGGTCTGGTTGCCCACCCGCGGTCTGTCATTGCTGTTGGCGGCGGTCGTGCTCGGCGGTGTCGTGATCGCCTCCGTCGGCTGGCGGCCTGCACCGGTACGCCGCAACCTGGCGACCGCGGGCGCGGCCTCCGGATTGCTCGGCACGGCCACGTCGATCGGCGGCCCACCGATGGCGCTGGTGTACTCCGGCGAGGAGAACGCGCACGTGCGTAGCAACATGAGTGCGTTCTTCCTCGTCGGCAGCCTGATGTCGATGGCAGCGCTCGCCGCGACCGGCAGCGTGAGCGCCGAGATCCTCTGGGCGTTCCTCGCCCTGACACCGGTCGTCGTCCTCGGCTTCATCGCCTCCCGCGCCGTCAACCGGGTACTCGACCGGGATCGGCTCCGCACCGTGTCGATCACGGTGTCGGCCGTCGGCGCGGCACTGCTCATCGGCCAGCAGATCTTCTTCTGACACTTCTGAAAGGAATCACCATGACGACAGCCACATCGACGTCCACGACGACCCCGGTGGTCACCGAGATGCGGGTGATCCCCGTCGCGGGACGAGACAGCATGCTGCTCAACCTGTCCGGCGCACACGCCCCGTTCTTCACCCGGAACCTGGTCGTGCTGACCGACTCCGAAGGCAACCAGGGGGTCGGTGAGGTCCCGGGCGGCGAACCGATCCGCACCACGCTCGACGATGCGCGGCCGATCGTCGAAGGACGCGGTATCGGCGAGTACAACGCGGTCCTGCAGGACATCCGGCGCACGTTCGCCGATCGTGACCGTGGTGGCCGCGGGGATCAGACTTTCGATCAACGCATCACGATCCACGCGGTGACCGCCGTCGAATCGGCACTGTTGGATCTCCTCGGCCAGCACCTCCGTGTGCCGGTGACGGCGCTGCTCGGCGAGGGACAGCAGCGTGATCGGGTTGCTGCGCTCGGTTATCTGTTCTTCGTGGGGGATCGCACCAGGACAACGCTGGACTACGCCGACGGTGCCGGCGAGACCGATGACTGGATGCGTTTGCGCCATCAGGAGGCCCTTGATGCCGACGGTGTCGTCGCACTCGCCGAGGCGGCCCAGAAGCGTTACGGCTTCGCCGATTTCAAGCTGAAGGGCGGGGTTCTGTCGCCCGACGAGGAGGCCGACGTCGTCACCGCGCTGGCGGAACGCTTCCCGACGGCCCGGGTGACGCTTGATCCCAACGGCGGCTGGTTGCTCGAGGAGGCGATTCGGATCGGCGGACGCTTGCGCGATGTCGTCGCCTACGCCGAGGACCCGGTGGGACCGGAGGGCCGGTTCTCCGGCCGTGAGGTGATGGCCGAATTCAAGCGCGCGACCGGGTTGCCTACCGCGACCAACATGATCGCGACCGACTGGCGCGAGCTCGGGCACACGATCCGCACGAATGCGGTCGACATCCCGCTGGCCGACCCACACTTCTGGACCATGGCCGGCTCGGTGCGCGTCGCGCAACTGTGTGATGCCTGGGGGCTCACCTGGGGATCGCACTCCAACAACCACTTCGACGTGTCTCTGGCCATGTTCACGCACGTCGCGGCCGCTGCGCCGGGCGAGATCACCGCGATCGACACGCACTGGATCTGGCAGGACGGACAACGTCTCACCACCGAGCCGTACGAGATCGTCGACGGTCACCTCACGGTTCCCGACCGGCCGGGTCTCGGCGTCGAACTCGACATGGAGCAGGTGGAAGCCGCCCATCAGCTGTACCGCTCCGAAGGGCTCGGGGCGCGGGACGACGCGGTCGGAATGCAATTCCTCATCCCGGACTGGACGTTCGACAGCAAACGACCCGCGCTCGTGCGGAGCTGAGGTCGTGGCGGAAACGCGCGGCGACGATCTGAAAGTCGTGGTGGGTGAACGGAACTTCGTACCGCACCGCGAGTTGTTCGAGAGCCTGTTGCCCGCGAGTGTGGACACGTCCTGGCACGCGGCCTTCGACGAGGCCGCGCTCGTGGCCGATCTGGCCGACGCCGACGTCTACGTGGGCGGTCGGGTGACCCCGGCGATGGCTCGCGCGGGATCCGGTCTGCGGCTGGTGCTGACCGGTGGCGCCGGCACCGACAAGGTCAGTTTCGGTGACCTCGCGGCGAACACCGAGGTGGCCAACACCTTTCACCACGAGGATTCGATCGCCGAGTACATCGCCGCCGCGGTGGTCACGGTGCGCCGAGGTCTCCTCGGCCAGGACGCCGCGCTACGCCAGGGGTTGTGGGCCTCGGCGGTGTACCGCGACGGGGTGGAACAGCCGCGGACTCTGCGTGGCGCGATGATCGGCTACGTGGGTTTCGGCCACATCGGTCGACGAACCGCAGACCTGATGGGTGCCTTCGGCGCGCGGGCCTGTGCGGTGACCGGGTCCGGCCGGGTCGCCGACGACACCGGGCTCGAATGGTACGGCGACACCACTGATCTCGATCGTCTGATGGACGAATCCGATGTCGTGGTGGTCTCCGCGCCGCTGACCGCGAGTACCACCGGGATGATCGACGCCGGCCACCTGCGGCGGCTCGGGCCCGTGGGTGTGCTGGTCAACGTGGGCCGCGGCCCGCTCGTCGTCGAGCAGGATCTGTACGAGTCCCTCCGAGACGGGTTGGTCGGCGGAGCAGCGCTCGACGTCTGGTATCGCTATCCGACGGGCAGCGATCGAGCGGACCCGTCGGGCCTGCCGTTCGGCGAATTGCCCAACGTGCTGATGACCCCGCACATCTCGGGGGTCACCCGTGACACGTTCGTGGGGCGGGTGCGCGACATCACCGACAACATCTCCCGGCTGCACTCGGGGCGAGAGGTCCTGCGGGTGGTCGCGCCGTCCTGATCGCGACGCGCGGCATGCTCCTACTCCGAAAGGAGCGCCTCTCAATGCTTTTCGAGGCGCGCCCGGAGCTTGCGGAGGGACCCCGGTCCCCGATCCGAAAGATCGACCCACCATTTGCTCCCTAATCCGAAAGAGCCTCAACACCGCTGGTCTGTGGGGTGCAAGCGATGCCCTCCCTCTGCTCCCTGAGGTGCGAGGAGCGCCAGCGACGAGCCACGAAGGGCCTGGTGTGACAG
>NZ_JAMBDT010000055.1:0-32350 GCF_025143765.1 Gordonia sp. p3-SID1431 | reverse complement strand
TGGTTCGTCGCTATCGCTCCTCACACCTCAGGGAGCAGAGGGGGGGCGGGAGCAGGGGACGGCAGCTCCCTGAGGCTAGTGAGCAGCACTCCCGAGATACGCCTCTTCGATCCTCCCGATGTCACCGGCAAGCGAGGCCGCGGAGTCCGTCAAAGCGATGTCGCCGTGGACCAGCACCACCGCCCGATCCGCTATGCCGAGGGCCAGGCGAACATGCTGCTCGACGAGAACCACCGCGGTGCCCTCGGTGTCGGCGACATTCCGCAGGACGGGCAGGATCGATTCGACGACGATGGGTGCGAGTCCCATGCTCAGTTCGTCGATCAGCAGCACTTTCGGCTGCTGCAACAGCGCTCGCCCGATCGCGAGCATCTGCTGCTCTCCCCCGGACAGCTCGCCCGCGGCGACCTTGAGCCGTGCGCGAAGGGCCGGGAAGTGGTCGAGTACCCGGTCGACGGCGTTGTTCCGAGCCGCCCCGCGTCGGCGAATGGCCAGCTGGAGGTTCTGTCGGGTCGTGAGTTGCTTGAACAGCGACCGGTCGTCCGGAACCAGGACGAGTCCGGCACGCACGGCCGCGCGCGCATCCCCCGCCCGAATCGCGTGACCGCCGACGCTGACCTCGCCGTCGAGTCGCGGCAGCAGACCGGCAAGGGTGGTGAGCAGCGTCGTCTTTCCTGCCCCGTTCGGTCCGAGCAGAGCGACGATCTCCCCTGCTTCGACGGACAGATCGAGGCCGTGGACGCAGGCTTTGCCGCGCGAGTACCCGGCGTCGAGACCGCGGCATTCGAGGACTGTCACGGGGTCATCTCCTTGGTCGTCGAATGTGTCTCGGAGACAGCGCTGTCCGTTGGCGACGAATCCTCGGTCCCCGCCACCGCCGACGACGGCGTGCCGAGATAGGCGTTGACGACTGCCGGTGAGCGTCGAATCTCGTCCGGGGTGCCTTCGGCGATGACGGATCCGAGGTCGAGGACGATGACCCGGTCGCACAGGCTCAGTACGAGATCCATGTCGTGGTCGACGAGGACCATGGAAACCCCGTGTGCGCGTGCGGCGCGCAACCTGTCGCCCAGCCATCGACTCTCGGTGCTGTCGAGTCCGGCGGCCGGTTCGTCGAGCAGCGCCACCTCGGGCTGACCGGCGAGTACGCGAGCTACCGCGACGAGCTGACGCTGACCTTGCGAGAGATCAGCGGCCACAACGTCACTGAGGTGGCTGATCTCCAGCATCCGCAGGACGGTGCGGACGTTCTCTGCGGTATCCCCTGGCGCACGGCGCGCGGCGATCGCCAGGTTCTCGGCGACCGACAGCTCACCGTAGAGCTCGATGTCTTGGAAAGTTCTGCCGAGCCCAGCGCGGCTGCGTCGATGCGGTGCAAGGCCGTTGAGGGTGGTGCCGCCGAGAGTCACCGTTCCGTCGGCGTTCGCGAAGCCGCTGATGGCGTCGATGAGCGTGGTCTTGCCGGCGCCGTTGGGTCCGATCAGGCCGACGATCTCGCCGGAACGGAGGTCGAAGCTGACGCCATCGACGGCGGTCACCGCCCCGTAGCGCACCGTGACGTCGCGAGCCGAGAGCAGGACCTGGCCGCTGGGCGGTGTGACCGGTGGAGTCGGTGCTGCCGGAGCGACGTCGTGGGCAGATTGTGGTGCACGACGTCGAGCCGGCATCGGGATCTTGTGCAGATACCCGATCACGCCGTCGGGACTCGTGACGACGGTGAGCACCAGCAGGACTCCGCTGACCAGCATGTAGTAGTCGCCGAACGACGCGTACTTGTCCGCAGCGAAGTACATCAGCCCACCAGGCGCGATGATGCCGGCGAGGACGGCTCCGGAGATCGAGGTGACGCCGGCGATGTAGAACACCGCGAAGAGTCCGATCCCGGCGAAGACGGCGTAGCTGCCTGCGGTCGCGAGGGTCTGTTGGTACGCCAGCAGCGATCCGCCCAGTCCGGCGAGGAACGACGCGATCGCGAAGGCGATGAGTTTGGTTGCGCCGACGTTGATCCCGGCCGCGGCTGCGGACCGTTCGTTGGCGCGCACGGCCAGCATCGACGCGCCGAGCCCACTACGACGCAGAGCCGCCACCCCGTACGCCACCAGAGTCAGAACCACGAGGCACAGGATGCCGAAGGCGATCCGCGGATATCCCTCGCCCGCACCAATTCCCAGGTCGATGCCGAAGATCGACGGGGATTCGACGGGCGCACCCTGCAATCCGCCGTTGAGCGACGGGTTGCGGAACCAGAACGCCTCGCAGAACACGGCGAGAGCGAGCGTCGCGACCATGAGCGGTAACCCGCGCACCCGAAGAGCGGGCAGACCGACGATCACGCCGATGACCATCGCCGCGCAGGCTGCGAGCAGCGGGGCGAGCGGGAACGGGATGTTGAGGTCGTTGGTGAGTCGGCTGAGCGCGTAGGCGCCGACGCCGGCGAGCGTCAGTTGCGCCAGTGACACCTGGCCCGCGTACCCGGTGACGACGACCTGGGACAGCGCGATGATGGCGTAGATCATCGTGGCGATCACGGCGAGCCGGAGACTGCCGGAGGTGGTGACGAGTGCCAGTACCGCGACGACGACACCGACGATGCCGGGGATCACCAGACGGTTCGGACGCGGTGACCGGCCGAGGTCGTTGCGGGTGACCGCGCCACGGCCCGGCAATGGACGCCCGCGGATGAGGAGAAAGCCGATGATGAGGATCAGCGGGACCGCTTCGGCCACACCGGCGTCGGGCATCCAGTCCCAGGTGGTCTGGAGTTTCGTGGCCTCGGACTGCAGCATGCCGATGACGAGTCCGGCGCCGACCGTGATCGAGATCGCGGTGAAATTGCCGACCAGCGCCGCCGCGAGGGCCGGCTCGATGAACATCGTGTAGGCCACGGGATTGAGTGGAACGATCGGGGCGATGAGCACGCCGCCGAGTCCGGCGGTGGCCGACGACAACGCCCAGTTGGCGACCGCGATCCGGTCCGGTGAGAGGCCGGTGACGAGTGCACCCTTCTCGGATTCCGCGGCTGCCTCGGTCGCCACGCCGAAGCGGGTGTAGCGCAACACGAGTCCCGCGCAGATCGCGAGTCCGACGATGACCACGGCCAACATCAGACGGTCCGTCGGAACGGCACTAGAGCCGATCGTGAATGTGTCGACCTTGAAGATGGGTCCGACGCTGGGCGCGTTCTCGCCGACCCGCAGCGCGATGAGCGCCTGGATGACCAGCATCAGACCGATCGCAGCGACCGCCTTGGCCAGCGCCGGGGCGGCCCGCATCGGGCGGAACACCAGTAGGTACAGAATGACGCCGAGGAACGCGGCGACGGCCACGGAAATGAGTAGCGCTGCAGCGACTCCCAGTTCGGACCCGAGCGAGATCGTCGCCGGGAAACCGGGGATGGGGTTGAGGAGTTCTCCCTGGCGCAGAAAGGCGTACGTGTAGGCGGCGTACAGCGCCACCGCGCCGGTGGCGAAGTTGACGACGCCGGAACTCTTGAACGTCATCACCAACGCGAGGCCGAGTGCGGCGAAGACGGCCCCGTTGCCGAGGCCGAGGACCAGGAAGGCGAGATGGTCGGTCATGGGACTCCCCCTGGGAAGTGCGGGGATCGGGGGCCGCGCGGACGCGACCCCCGATCTGGAGAAGAACTAGTTGTTGGTGACGACGGTGTTCTCGAGCTTGGCGTCGGCGGTCACGTCGCTGACCAGGATCGCCTTGCTGCACAGCGACGTCAGCGGCGGGAAGGCCTTCCCGTCACAGGTGAACGTGATGCCGGGTGCGGCCGGCAGCGGGACGTTCTTGGCCTGCGACAGTGCCGTGGTGAACGTCTGCGCGTCGACGGTGCCCTCGAGCCCGTTGAGCTCGCCGAGCGCGGTCACCACCTGGTAGCCGATGTAGGCGAGGCCGGCCGGGTCGGTGTCGGGTGCGTATTGCGCCATCACACTGCGGTATTGGGTGACGCTCGGGTCGTCGGAGCTGAGGTTGACCGTGGTGAACGCCTTGGCGCCGGAGACCGCTTCGTTGCCGACGGCGTCGAGGACGGGCTTGTCGAGGCAGCTCGCGATCAGGTACTTCGAGGCGTCGGGGGCGACGGTCTGCAGCGTCTTGAGAACCGAGATGCACTGGCGGGTGTCGCCGAGGATGCTGACCGCGTCCGGGTTGTCGGCGAGTCCGGCGGTGATCTGGGGTGTCAGGTCGGCGGCGCCGACCGGCACGGTCACGACGTTGAGAGCGACGCCGGCACGCTGGAACATCGGATCGCCCAGTGCTTTCACCGATGCGGCAGCGTCACCGGAATCACCGATGATCAGGGTGACCTTCTTGAGTCCGTCCTTGGCCGCGGTCGCGGCCTGTCCCGCGAGGACGGCGACGATGCCGCCGGAGAGCATGAACGAGCCGGGGGTCGCCATCTCGGCCTGTGACACCGGAGCCTGTGCGACGAACGGGATCTTGGCGCCGGCGATGATCGGCAGCATGACCGCGCCCTGCGCGCCCAGCGGCGAGACCACGACCGCAACCTGCTGCTCCACCATCTGATTCGCGCACTTGGTGGCCGAGGCGGGTTCTTCCTGCTGCTTGCACACCACCAGTTCGATCTGGTGACCGCCGATGCCGCCGCCGTTGTTGTTCAGGTATTCGACGGCGGCTTCGCTGCCCTCGCGCACCATCGGCGTCGTCACCGCACCGCCCTCGGGCACGATCAGCCCGACCTTGACCGGGTCGCCGGTGGCCGGATTGCTGGGGAGCTGGCTGGTCTCGCCGGCGGTCGAGCTCTCCGAGCTGTCATCCGCGCAGGCCGTCAGCGCTCCGAGCGCGAGCACCCCGGAACAGCCGATCACCGTCGCGGTCCGAAGCACACGCCTGAGTGCACTGGGTGATTTCATGCGATCCCCTTCGATCGTGATTCGACAAGCCGCCGCCCCGCTGCGGAGACGGACGAAATGTCGGATTTGCTGACTCGGTGGCGACTGTAACCCGCAGGTCGTGGTCGTCGGTTGGGTTCGAAATATTCTGTCCTGCAATGAGTCTCGGCGCGATTGACGGCAGGTGCGCATGGCAGCACAAGTCGTCGGTCCGACGCCGGAAGATCCCCCGCGGTCGACTCGTGTGACGTCGTCTCATGGATCGACGACTTCACACTGGACTCAGAGCAAAAAGTTAGACGCCCATCCAAACTTTGGGGGCGGAATGCAAGAATTGGTCGGTCGGGGTCGCCCCGCGCACACGGAAGGCACCACTGTGACCGAAGCTCCGGCCATGGGCCGGCGGGAACGCAACAAGCAGCAGACGCGCGAACGCCTGCTGATCGCTGCGCGTGAACTGCTCGCCTCCGAGGGGAGCGTCGCGACGGTCGAGTCGATCGCCGAACGCGCCGAGGTGTCGCGGGCGACATTCTTCAACTACTTCCCGAGCAAAGACGACCTGCTCACCGATCTGTACGCCCAGCTGATGGGGACGTTCTCGCATGTCGTCGACGCGATGCTCGACAAGCCGCTGAGTACTTACGAGCGCGTGGTGGGAGTGTTCGTCGACTTCGCGCGGTCGTCGGTCGCCGACCCGGACTACATGCGCACCGTGACCAGTGAGATCGAGCGGATCTCGTCGATGTCGGGGACGCTCGGTGAACGCAGCCACGTGTTCACCTCGGAGGTGCTGCGGCTCATCGAGCGCGGCGTCGAACAGCAGGATGTGCGGACCGATCACCCGCCGGAATTTCTCGCCCAGATGGTGGCCGCGATCTATGTGTCGAGCATGCGGTACTGGCAGATCGACCCCGGCTTCGAGGTGAGCGAGAGCTTCGAGCGCGCCGGCCGCTACGCCGCGGAGTCGCTGCTGCCGCGGTAGGGCTGATCAGTCTTCCTCGTCGGGTCGCGCGACGTGGGCCTCCCACCGTTCGCGGCGTTCGTCGTCGGTCTGTTCCCACCATGGGGTGCCGCGCTCTCCCAGCGCGACCTTCGCCGCCTGGACGCCCTGGCGTGACTCGGGTGCCCCTTTCGTCCGCTTCACGTCCCGACGCCACGCCATGAGGATCGACTGCAGCTCGGACCGCCGCTCGTCGGGGATCAGCGGATCCGTCGCCCGCCACTTCCGGCCTTTGACGAAGATGTGGTGGCCGTCGGGAGTGTGCTCGGGCTCAGGCATGGTTTCCACGGTGCCACGACGCCTTCTGACGCCCTGTGATCGGGATCTCGTTTGGGGTCTCACCTGGAGCTTTGGGCAGTCCTGGGCTGACTCTCAGTGTCTGCTTATGTCAGGGAAGGTAACTTCGCCGTGTCCTTGCCGATACCGAACTGTTACCCAATCTGAGATGGACAACGCTTTGCCTCTTCACCGACTGAACGCCGACTCTTCGACGCGCCCCGCCACTCGCGCCTTGCTCGACTCGACGTCGAACACCCGGCGCCCTGGCCGCCATCGTGCCACGTCGCGCTCCACCGCCCGCACAGCCCTGCGAACGGGCGCGTTCGCCGCGTTCGTCGGTGCGGTCGGCCTGAGTGCCGGCACCGCCGCGCAGGCAGCGGCGCAGCCCGCTCCCCCGCCTGCGCCGAAGATCGCGCTTCCCGAGAACGTCAAGCTCCCGGCCGGCCTGGTCCTGCCGCCCCAGATCGACGATCTCGCTCGCGACGTCCTGCCGCCGTCGGCGTTCGGTCCGGGCAGCTCCGACCTCCCCGGTATCAAGAAGGCAGTGAAGCCGGTCAGCGGCACCGTGACCTCGGGCTACGGCCCGCGCTGGGGCGCCCACCACAACGGAGTCGACATCGCCAACAAGATCGGAACGCCCATCTACGCCGTGACCGACGGCGTCGTCCTCGAGTCCGGCCCGGCTTCCGGCTTCGGCCAGTGGGTCCGCGTGAAGCAGGACGACGGCACCGTCGGCGTCTTCGGACACGTCAACGAGAGCTTCGTCCACCCCGGCCAGCACGTGCGCGCGGGTCAGAAGATCGCGACCGTCGGCAACCGCGGCCAGTCCACCGGCCCCCACCTGCACTACGAGGTCTGGGATGCCAATGGCACCAAGATCAATCCCCAGGCCTGGCTCAACAAGCGCGGCGTTCATCCGTGATGGACGCCTGACCCTGCTACGCAGACGGATCCCACCGACATGTTGGTGAGATCCGTCTGCGTTATACCGCCAGTCGGCGTTTGTTTGGATGCGATCCGACGGTCCGTCAGCGCGGAACCGATTGCAGCACAGCGGAAATCCATGCTGCGGCGTCGCGGACGCGATCGACCTTCTCCGCCAGCGCCTCGCCACCGAATCCCTCGATGCGACCGCCGATGCTGATCGAGGCGATCAGGCCGGCCGATCGGTCGGTGATCGGCGCGGCCACTGCCGCCACGCCGTCGAGATAGTCCGAGTCGCTCACCGAGTAGCCGATCTCGCGAATCCGGTCGAGATGGCGAATCAGCGCTGCCGGGTCGGTCAGGGTCCGATCGGTGAATGCTGGCAAAATGTCGCCAATCCTCCTCGCGCGCAACTCATCCGACACCGCAAGCATCACCGTCGGCCCGGCTGCCGCGTGATACGGCAGGACTGTGCCCACCGAGATACCGGCCACGACGAGCGAGCTGTTTCCCTCCACGAGGTCGATGCAGACCGCCCCCTGTTCGGCGGGAACCATGAGGTAGGCGGTGTCCCCGAAGTCGCCGGCCAGGTCGGTCATGAAAGGTCTCGCTGCAGAGCGGATGTCGAGCTCGCTCAACGCGGCTGAGCCGACCTCGAACACCCGCAGGCCGACGCGATAGGCGCCGCCGTCGGTGCGCTCGATCCACCCGGCGTGGATGAGTGTGGCCATGAGTCGATGTACGGTGGTCTTGTTCATACCGCTGGCCGCGGTGAGCTCGTTCAGTGTCCATGACGGCCGGTCGGCGCTGAAGTGCTCGAGCAGCGTGCAGGCCTTCAGTACGGCACCGACGACCTCCCGGCTCGTAGGGGTCTCGGAATCGGCGGGCGTGGCCACGAGCGTGTCTCGCTTCCGGGTAGTTGGGCGACCGTCTCGGACATCTTACGAAGGGGCGTCGCCTCAGGCGCCTTGACATGTGATCCAGCCCACCCTCCGGTCTCGTACCGAGATGCAAAATAGATTCCCCAGAACGGAACGGAAATGATCACATGAGCGCACCCTCGCTCAAGGAACTCACGACGCGAGGCCCCGTCTATGCCCCGGGCGTCTGGGACGGGTTGACCGCACGCCTCGCCGACCAGGCCGGGTTCAGCGCGCTGTGCGCCTCGGGCTTCGCCGTTTCAGCCGCCTTGGGCCTACCCGACGCCGAGCTCTACACAATGTCCGAGAATCTATAGGCGGTGCGGACGATCCGTTCGGCGTCGTCGCTCCCGTTGGTCGCCGACATCGACACCGGATACGGCAACGCGGTCAATGCGCTCGCCCGGCGTCGAAGTTCGTCGACGCCGACGTCGGCGGGATGCTCATGGAGGACCAGGTCTCGCCAAAGACATGCCCGATCTGTGTCGGCGATCCCGTCGACCTCATCAGCGTCGAGGAGGCAACCGGAAAGATCCGTGCCGTGCGCGACGCGAGTCCCCACGATGTCCTGCTCATCGCGCGTACCGGCGCTCGCGGTGACGAGGCCCTTCGTCGTGCTCACGCATACGTCGAGGCCGGAGCCGACATGATCCTGCCGGTCACCAAGACGTTCGAGACCGTCGAGGAGTGGGAGCGTTGCCATTCCGAGGTCGGTGTCCCGTTGATGGCGACCCTCACCGCGTCTACCTGGACCGAACGGGAGTTCACCCCGGGAGTCCTCGACCAGATCGGTGTTCGGCTCGCGCTACTTCCTACGCAGGTGCTGATGGCGGGCACCGGCGCAGCCCAGAACACGCTTCGACGCCTCGCCGCCGGCGAAGCTCCGGCTCAGGTCAGCGCCGACGCGCTACCGCACCACGAGTTCGTCGACCTGATCGACTTCGGCGAGGTCGAGGCGATGCAGCGCAATTACCTCCCGGCGGCGCGGTGATGGCGATGGGTCACACGATCACCGAGAAGATCTTCGCTCGCGCCACCGGCCTCGACTCCGTGCGTGCCGGAGAGAACCATGCGGTTCGCCCGTCACGCATGATCGCCTACGACTGTGCCGATAGCGCCAGGCTTCAAGTGCCATTCATGGCCATGGACAAGTGCCGGACCCATCAATATGAGTGTCGGACCCACCAATAGGATGTAGATCATGCAGTCTTGGGGAAGCGCGCCGACGCCGAGCGTGATCATTGACTTGTCTCCGGTTGTGCTGATTAAAGGTCAGGACAAGCCGGACTGGCGTTGGGTGGAAGCGGCCGTGAAGGCGTGGCGGGAGCAGCAGGATCCTAGAGCGCGGTTCTATGGGGTCGCCGACAACAGCCTCAGGTACAGGATGGACGACGCTGGGAGGCGTGGCCTTGCGCATTGGAAGCGCAACCGCATGGCCCGCTCGGTGCCTTACGCCGACCCTGTAGTACTCGAACTCGCGACCGAGTTCGAAGCTGCTGCCGTCCTGACGACCGACCTTTTTCGGGACCAGCGGCGCGCCTTCCCGTGGCTGCAAGCGACGGACCGTATCTGGAAGCCAATCGTGAAAGCTGGCAAGGTCGAGTTCGAACGTCTCAACTACACCCCGATCAGGGACGAAGAAGTGTCGTGGCGAATCGAAGAAGCCGAGCTTACGCCTAAGGGCTACAGGAAGAACCCCGAGGCCAAGAACTCGCTCAACTACGAGTGGCGATGTACATCATCTTCGTGTCGATGGGCACAAAAGTCTCTGATCGAAGAAGATCCAGCGTTCCGAAATGGTCAGGTGGTCTGCCCGGCATGCTCGACGCCAGCCAAGCAACTGGGATTCCGGGAAAGTTCGAAGGAGGTCGTGCTACTCCTTGGAGACGATGAGGTCGATCGATTTCCGCTCGCCGAGGACTCTGAGCTCACGGTTGGCCGCGGTCGAGACATCGGCCGCTACGACGTCCGCGAAGTCTTGGAGGATGCAGTCGCGAACAAAGTCAGTCGAGACCACCTCAAGTTGATCAACAAGGGCGGACGGATCTTCGTTGAGGAGTTCGGCTCCAAGAACGGCACCGTCATTGTCAGAGCAGCCGGAGCGGCTGGCTCGTTGCAGGAGGGTGTTCAACAAGCTCTGGAGTTGAACGAGCACCTCGCACTTGCCGGTGGTGCGCTGATCATCAGACTCTCGGGCAAGAGGCGACCGCGCGGCGCCTACGAGCCCGATCTGACTACTCCACCATTCCTGTGGACCGAGGGGATCTGACCGTGTCTCTACTCGATGACATCGAACCCGTCCAGGCCAGAACGCTCCCCGTCATACTCCTACTGGACACAAGTGGGAGTATGCGTCAGGACGACAAGATCGACGTCCTCAACGACAGCGTCGCCGAGATGATCCGTGAACTCGCATCGGTCGATGCTGGGCACGGCTTCATCACTCTGACGCTGATCGCATTCGGCGGCGAATCAGCCACGATCATCGAGAGAAACGTTCCGATTGCGCAAGTCTCTTTCACTCCGTTAAGAGCCGGAGGCAGAACGCCTATGGGCGGCGCTTTCACACTCGCACGCGATCTCATCGAGAACCGCGACGAGATCTCATCGAAGGCCTACCGCCCGACTATCGCCCTTGTCTCTGACGGCCTTCCTGTTCCGCCACTGTCCGGAGAGCTCGAGGCTCTGGTAGACAGTGACCGTGGCGCGAAGTCCTCCCGGTTCGCATTGGCGGTCGGTGCTGATGCTGACCGAGAGCTACTCGCAAGATTCACCGCCGGTGGAGACGTCAAGGAAGCCAGTGAGGCAGCCGAAATCAGGAACTTCCTGCAGTGGGTCACGAACACGGTCAGTCAGGTAACACTCTCGGTCTTCGACCCGGACGCAAAGTCTCAAAGCGTGTCCGACGAGTCTGTTGCGCGATTACAGGCAGACGATGCCTACTGAAGCTCGCTCCGGAAGTCGTGTACGCGACGACACCGGGATCGAGTATTCACTGGGCGACATGATTGGAAAGCCCGGCGCCCAAGGAGTTGTATACCGAGTCAACGGGCAACCTGGCTTCGCCATCAAGCTCCTCAAGCGAGAATCCGATATCTCACGAATCGAGCAAGTCAGACGACTACCGCTCGATGGCCTGCAGATTGCCGCGCCCATCTCGCTGATTCGCGATGGTGGATTCGGATACTTGATGCCGCTGGCCGGTGATATGAAGCCACTCGCGGATCCCTATCTGCCACGAGAGTTTGGACCCCGGGAAACCAACGGTATCGACTGGTATCGAAATACAGGTGGCCTGCTGCGGCGACTGGCAATGGCTGCGAATGTCGCAGACTGTCTCGCCGCGCTGCACGAACGCGGACTGGCATACGTCGACCTGAACCCGAACAACGTCATGGTCTCCGACGATATTAGTAGGCAAGAGACGTGGCTCATCGACACCGACAACTTGACCTCCAGGGCGAACCCACAATGGGACATTGTAGGGTTCCCCGGCTACGCCGTCCCCGAGCGGTTCACGAGAAAGGCGCCGCCGTCTACGCTCGCCGACGCATACACCTTGGCGATACTGGCCTTCCGCCTGCTAACCCTGCGGCATCCTCTCGAAGGTTGTGCAGCAGATGCGCTCGACGGCGATGATGCCGCACACGCAATAAATGCCGGGACTCTGCCATACATTGGCGATCCTGAACAGACCTCGAACAGGCTGCCCGACCGAATTCTGTCCTCGAAACTGCTCAATCTCGCGATCAGCGGTCGTATGCACCGACTCTTCCTCAGGGCGTTCGGTGCAGGAAGGCTACAGCCACTTGCCCGTCCCGGATCTGCCGAGTGGCGAGACGCACTTTGGCTTGCTTACGACAACGTCGTCATCTGCGCGGAGGGATGTGGATGGAGCTACTTCCGCCTGCTACCACGATGCCCCGCTTGCAACAGGCAGACACCGCCGGTAATGCTCGCAACCGTCTTCCCGGAGTGGGGTGAGACGGAGTGGGCGGACGTCGACCCTCAGGCCCGGGACTCGCTGGTGCTCTCCCGTCATGCCGCCACTTTTGTAGGCGCGAGGCACCTGTGGGGTGGTTACGGATCTCGCGATCCTCTTGTTACTTTCACACCGGGCGCGAACGGCTTTGAACTCATTGTGCGGGAGGATGTTCATGTCACCGACGGAGCAGGCAAGCTGGTAGCGCGAATTCCTTACCCGCAGCGGCGAAGAGAGTATCGAGTCAGGGTAGAGACGAGCGCCAAACCGGTGCGGACCCTCCGGGTGATGTGCGTTGAGCCGAAATGAAACTCGCAAACCTTGTGTTTCGTGCAGAGCGGGCCGTCAGTCTGACCGCACTCGGCGGGACCACACTCAAACCCCGAACGCTGATCCGTGTCGATGTATCCCCTACTGGTGTCACGCTGCGGCAGGACGGCGACGCCCTGCTGTGTCAGCCGCCCGTACGCCACGATTTCGATTGGCTCACCGACATCGTGTCCCGGGGCTCCTATGTCGCCGAACTTCTTTCAGTCGAGAACGTGCACTCGCTACAAGCGGGAACTGTTCGGATAAGGGTCTTGCAGTACGACGACGTTGAACGCTGGTCGGAGACCCGAGAAGTCGGTGTCGATGACCGCACTGTCGCAGATGTCAATCGCTACCGTCGACGCAACGATGGATCCCAAGAAGTCATTAGGTGGCTGAAGCGCGAACTGACCGTTGATTGCGACGACGCGGTCACTGTAGTGTCCACCGGCGCTGCAGAACTCAACGACACTGCCTTTCGGGTGGTCGGCTATGAAATCGCTGCGGATATTCGGCTACAAGACGGTCGACTGCTGGTGGCACGCGTGACTCAAAAGCCATCGAATCGCACTCAGCGTCTAGTCGTCGTCCACGGACGCCTCGACATCAAAGACCAGACCCGCGTCGGTCTGGTGAGTAGGGAGGACGCCGAGGAGCTGAAGAGACTCGCTTCATCTCAGAACGCATTCCTCGCCATCTGGAATGAGTACAGTCGTCTCGAACAGCAGGCCGCAAAGGCGTCGGCACGAGACATAGGCTGGGCCGAATATGACCGGTACCGAATCCTCGCTGACGGAACTATCGAGTTTGACCTAGTTCAAAACAGTCACGCCAACGCACTGCTGCAGCGCATGGGTAGCGAATCAGTTGGACTTGAAGCATCTCTTTCACGAAGCTTCCTCGACGACAACCGCAACCTCCCAAACGGAGACCAGCAACGCAACAACCAGCGCGACCACGGCTTCGTCATCGGTGAGGCCCGGTCGACGCCGCACGGCAGTGTAGTTTTGGTGCCCGAGCGTGAAGTCCATCAAGGTGACATCCCCGCCAAGGGGGAGATCTATGGCATCTACACAACTGATTCCATACGCATAGGTCGACGCGAGAGCGCGCAGCGAGAGCTCGCCTTGGCCAAGACATCCCCGGCGCGCCAACTCTCGTTGATTCTTGCCGGCCGGTCCCCGGACCCAATCGGCCGCGCTACACACCACAAACCGTTGTCGGCGCGAGTGCTGGCCCTCCTTGGTGGTGAACCCACACCTGCCCAGGTGGAAGCAATCGACCTCGCTATCAATTCTCAGGATCTAGTGGTCATCCAGGGTCCACCGGGGACCGGCAAGACCAGGGTTATCGCCGCCATCCAAGCCCGACTAGCTGAACTCAGCCGCGGCGACATGGCAATTAGTAAGCGTGTCCTCTTTGCCAGCTACCAGCATGATGCCGTCGAGAATCTGACCCAGGCAGCAGATGATGGAGCTTTGCCAGCGGTCAAGATTGGTGCCCGGCATCAAGGCAATGACGACGAGGCATATCTTGACGCGTGGGCCGCAGACCTGCAACACCGATTGGAACGCCGCTATGAAGGCGACAAACCCAACGAGTTGCTGCAGACGCTTCGGCAGCTGCGAGAGAGGTTGACTGCCTACACGACACAACCATTCGACGTGCCTGGCACAGTCGATCTGCTCGACTGGCTCGCCACTAACACTCAACGCACAGACAGTTCGGTCTCGGGAAAAGCGAGAAGACTCGCGAAACAAGTTCGCCAGGAGCTGGGTGGCGGCGGATCGACCGCTGGCCATCAGACAGTCGAATTGCTTGCCCGCAGGCTTCGGAGTATGCCTGAGACTTTCGAGGACGACGGCCGCGAAAGTGCTCGCGCAGCAGCGGTCAACGACGAAGTCAGACAGCTACTGAACGATCAGCAGCGATCCATGCTCATCAAGGCCGCGATCAGCGGCAATACAGATGCCGCGTCTACAGACATGGCGGTGCTGAAATCCGTTCTCTTGGAAAAGGTCATGAACGCCCGGGCCGCGTCCAGTATCGTGGCTTCCCGCCCCAAAGTCGAGGCGCTCATACGCCAGGCAATCGAGTCGACCGAAGCTGAAGTACGCAGATCTACAAGCGACATCGACCTCGCCGTCGAGGACTACCGAGACGCAGTCGCCCACCAACGCAGCGCCGTCAAGAAGTCCCTACAAATGCACTCACGCGCACTCGCGGCAACCTGCCAACAATCGAGTTCCCGGGCAATGCGCGACGTCCACATGGGTCTATTCGACACGGTGATTCTCGATGAGGCTGCGCGGGCTAACCCACTCGATTTGATGATCCCAATGAGTCTGGCTAAGAATCGGATCATCCTCGTGGGGGACCACCGGCAGTTGCCGCAGCTCCTAGACGACGATCTGCTCCCCCAACTTGCTGTACGACATGACAGCAGAGTCGTCGAGCGCACCTTGAAGCAGTCGATGTTCGAACGGCTGTTCAGTACTCTCCATCAGCTCGGGCGGACAGGTGGCCCCAAGCGAGTCATTACCCTCGACCGTCAATTCCGCACGCACCCGACGCTGGGCCAGTTCATCAGTGACCAGTTCTACAAACCTTATGGTGAGCACCTCGAGAACGGGATAGACCGTCCTGAGCAGTTCGCTCACGGACTCGATAGATACGGCAATGCGGCGTGCGGATGGATTGATGTACCGATTGGGGCCGGACCCGAAGGACGCACGGGCACCAGCATCAGCCGGTCGGCCGAAGCAGCAGTAGTTGTGGACGAGCTCGTTGACGCTCTGCGACATTCCGACGACCTGACATTTGGAATTATCACTTTCTACTCAGGGCAGGTCGAGGAACTCTGGCAAGAAATGTCCGACGCGGGCCTGGCTGTCCGCAACAGGGAAAATCAGTGGGTCACCAATCCTTCTTCGCCGTCGCTCTACACCTCACGAGGTCTCCCCCGGGTTCGAATCGGCACGGTGGATTCATTTCAAGGCCGGGAATTTGACATCGTATTCCTTTCTACGGTGCGATCATCACATCAACTGTCACGCAGCGCGCAACCATTCGGCTTCCTCGTACTGCCGAACCGATTGAACGTCGCGATGAGCCGACAGAAAAAGCTACTTATCACCGTCGGAGATGCTACCTACCTAACCTCAGACCGCGGCCGCGAGGCACTACCCGCTCTGGCCGCGTTCTATGACTTGACCGGAGAAGCCGATGGCTTTCGCCGATAGAAAAGAGCTCCCTGCCTATTTCTTGCAGCCGTGGCAAGTCAAATACAGGCATGCACTCATCACGCCAGCAACGCGGTGGCGCGTGTTTATCGAAGATCAGGAGCGCATCGAGACTGACATCATCTTGAACGCTGTGCTGCGCATTCGACAGGCCGGCGAAACCGACGCTTCAAGGATTGCTGACCTTTTGCAGCTCCCAGAGGAGTTGGTCCGCTTCTTGATCGCAGGTGCAGGCCATCTGCGGCTGCGTACCGCCGCGTCCGGCCAGGGTATCGTGGCCGCGAGGTCGACGGTCGGTTGGGTTTACCGCGACGCGGCCACAGGAGAGTTGTGGCCGCAGCCAGGTGAGCAGTCCGAACCGGTGACGATCGACTTCTGGTCGGGATCCAGAGGCCAATTCGAGACCGGAACAGCTGGACGTGTGAATCGAATCGATGCGCTGCTTCTCGATTCCGATGAAACGAGCAGTGTGCAACCCACCTCAATTGAACTGTCCCGCTTTGGCTGGTCGGATGACGAGCAGAAGCGAACGGCTGTGATCAGTTCCGGTGAACAGTGTTTAGTTATCAGTCCGGTTGTCAAAGACGACACCGGTCTCGCAGTTTTGACCACGCAAGACTCTCCTCAGCTGAGCCTTGGAAGACTGTTGAACGCAGCGGTCAATCAGTTCTCGTCGGTGGAGCGATGGGCCAAAGGTGTACCCCTAAAGTCTCAGCGCGCGGAGAGTTCATCCCTTGAGCTAGCACTCGCCGAACTCACAGACACGCTGGAGCACTTCGGTATTGGCCAATTCCGGATCGCGTCCAGCGAATATCTCGTCGGTCTCATCGACCTCATCCTCGGACGCTGGGTAGATCGGTATCGATCCGCATCGGGACCTGAAGCGACGACTGAGCGGACTGAGCGATCCACAAGCGACCCACGCCTCGCGGTGGCAGAACGGTTCAATCTGGGTCTGAACGTGATCCAACGATGGGAACGGCTACCTCGCTTCGACTCCCGCCGAAAGGTGCAGGAGCTGCTCGTAGCCTGCACACAAACTTCCGACCCTCGCCTCAAGGACCTTTCTGTCATCGCCGCCCAATACGATCTGTGTGTCGACGAGCAGCGCTCGTCTGAGGAGCTACTACAACTCGCGAAGCAGGTGGTGACAGTGGGGCAACTCCTGTTGGAAGAAGAAAGAGTGAAGGGTCATGGCGAAGTCGAAGGCTAGGAGAGGCGGAAATGCCCGACGAGCGGGCACGAACGCTGATGAGGTGGCTGTCCAGAAGGTTCAGGACGTCGAAGAGGGCTTGCAAGAACTCCCCGAGATCCCCGCGGACATTATCGACGACGAACAACCCGTCGAGGAAGTGACCGTCACAGTCACCGCCACCCAGGTGAAGAACCTATACCTGCGCGTCAAGCAACAGGGAGAGAACTACAAACGAGCTGCTGAGGCGCTTGAGAAGACAAGAGCGACACTTGAAGCGAAAGAGGCTGAGCACAAGGAGCGGGAGACGGCGTTCACCACGCGGGAAACCGAACTCGCCGCAGCAGAGAAAGACCTTGAGGCCCAGCGATTGGCCGCTAAGACCGGATTCGTCGATGAGATGAGGGCGACAACCAAAGAGGTTTCGGCGAAGATCGACGCGATGCTCAGCGATGCCGCGACGTGGGGCTTGGAAGCCAAGGCCAAAGCCATCAAGACAGCTGCCGCTGATCAAGAACGTCTCGTGGCTGAACAAGAACTAATCAGTACAGAATGGGCGACTTTGCGGCAGCAGCAAGCCGATGCTCGCGCACTGCAGGCCGAACTGTCGGCGAGCCAAGAGTTCTTAAAGAACATGGAATCAACTCTCGAGGCCACTGCCCAGCGCCGAGCCGAATCCCAAATTGCGCTGATCCGCGACGAACTCGAAGACACCAAAGCACTCCTCGAAGCCGAAGCCGACCGTATCGCCGGAAAAAATAGACAGATTCAGGATCTCCATAACCAACTGGCGCGCTTCGGAGACGATCCCGATGGACTCAAGCACCGGCTTGAGCAGCTTTCCGACCAGTTGCGGACCATGAAGGACGAACTGGCTCGGCGGCCCCCAGAAGCTGAGGTCGACGAGCTTCGCAGCAAGGCAACACGCGTCAGTGACGCTGAGAACGAGGTTACATACTGGCGTAGCCGGTACGACCAAATCGACGCCCAACTACGTCGCTACTTGGTCAACGTAGGCGAACTGGAGGTACTCAGAGACGAGCGTGACGCCCTCCGCGCCCAACGAGAAACCCTCCGCCAGGCCATAGCCCAGCAGATGATCGATTGGGAAGAGCTCCAGGCCACCGAAAGTTCTACAAAGCCGTTCGCTGCCTGCTCGGCCTACGACGCAGACCCCGGGCTCATGAGCCCAATCGCTGGGCGCGACGTCGGAACGCTGGCTGACCTGGTCAGCGAACTGCGCAACCGGATGGCAACCAATCCAACGACAAGTTTCTACTACTCCGAAACAGACGTCCGGCTGTTCCTGGCGGGCCTGGCATCCAGCAGGCTCCACCTACTTCAGGGTATCTCGGGAACAGGTAAGACGAGCTTGCCGCGCGAGTTCTTCAAAGCCCTCGCAGGCGACGACGCCGTGCAGATCGTCGAGGTTCAAGCCGGCTGGCGAGACAAAGATGACCTGTTCGGCTATTACAACGCGTTCGAAAAGCGCTTCGCAGAAAGCGAGTTCACCAAGGCCCTGTATCGAGCACTCCTGCCCGCCAATGCGGATCGCCCGATGGTCATCGTGATGGACGAAATGAATCTCGCCCATCCCGAGCAGTACTTCAGCGTCATGCTGTCACTGCTCGAGAACTCGACGACAGACCGGAGCTACCTCGATCTACTGACAAGCGAAGTCCCGCACCTGCCGCATAAGTTCGAAGGATCAAGACTACCGTTACCGGAAAATGTCTGGTTCGTCGGAACCGCCAACCACGACGAGACCACTGTTGCCTTCGCTGACAAGACATACGACCGCGCTCACGTGCAGGTGCTCCCATCGACATACTCCCCGTTCCAGCCATCAAACCCAGGCACGGCCGAGCCCGTTTCGTTCGATGCGCTTAACGATGCCTTCATCTTCGCGGCGCGCGCCTTCACCGACGAGACCGGCAGGGTCAAGGACTTCCTCCGATTGAACATGCGTGAAGAGTTTGACAAGTTCGGCGTCGGCTGGGGTAACCGGCTGGAGCGCCAAATTGACCGATTCGTGCCCGTAGTTCTAAGTGCTGGAGGGGATTTGACGGAAGCCGTAGACCACCTTGTCGCCACGAAGCTAGTGCGGAAACTCGAGGATCGATTTGGCGTTCGCCCAGAAGACCTCGATGCCCTCGCGGATAGCATTGAGCTGCACTGGGACCAGCTCGAGAGCGCTTCTCGCCCGGTCAAGTCGCTTGACACACTACGACAGGAGTCGAAGAAACTCCGAGGTGGATTCGGAACGTGAATATCGACCGTGTCTCAGGTCTCCCGTCGTCACAGAGGGAAGGGTGGTCCGGCCGTTGGGCCTCCGGGACAGCTCACCTTCTCGACACCGACACTGGAAGTCACTCACGCGACTCGGCGACGTCCGAGGATCTCGACGCACTCGGCGCCCTCCGTCAAACGCTCACTACCGCAGTGGCGTCTCTTTCCTGGACGACGCTTCTCGACGCCCCACTACTTTCGGGCCACGACGACGAGAGCATCGACCTTGAGCAACGAGAGAAGCTCCTCGCTGAACGATTGCCATCAATCGCCTACATCACCGAGCGCTTCGTTACTCGACTCGGCGAACGATCCGAACTCGTTCCAGTCTCGCGAGTCAAGCGACCCGCCAGACGTTCCATCCAACGCCTTGCCGGCCACACCGAGGACTGGGCCGCAAGAACACTTGCCGGGCCGGTACCGCGCCGCGCGCTGGCAGTAACTCGCGAGGAGGATGCGGACCTCTACGAAAACCGCATGGTCACTGAACTGATTCACCCAGTGCTGTCCTCAGCGCTCACTGCAAGAATCCGCAAACTTCGCCGACTCGTATCGAACCTGTCAGACCTGACCCAGTCCCAGCACGTGGGCACTCACCAGAGGACCGAACGGCTGTACTCGTTCTGGGGTGACGACGGATCTAAAGCCGCCGAATCACACCGCGACGCCACGAAAACGCTGGAGTCGCTCGAGAAGCTCGCAGCGTGGGTCCAGTCGCTGCGGGGCGCCACTCTCTCGCGGCTCCTTCGCGGCCACACGACCGGGCAACGCAGTCTCCGGCGCACAAACGTCGTCAACAACGACCGTCACTACCGGGCCGCGGGCGAAGTGTGGTCCGCTTATGAACGCCCGGAGACCGCGTCAGAGACACAATCTGCAAAAAAAGAGCGACTTGCGATCCGCCATGTGGCGTTCGACCACTACGTGCTGGGCCTCGTAATCCGCGCTCTTGATGACCTTGGCTACAAGCCACGCTCAGACACGCTGCCCGGGATCGGTGAAACCGCTGAACTACAGGGTATCTGGGGGGACGCCGCCTTGACACGCGGAGTTGACGGGTCAATCACGCTCGGCTGTCATGGCTTTACGACCCGAATCGTTCCAATGCTCGACGCAGTTAGCCCCCGTGACGACCACACCACAGTCGATCAGAGATGGAGTGAGCTGCAGGGCGCCGCGGAACGTCCGACAATTGTCGCCTTCCTCGCGTCGTCTACGAACGTCGTCAGCAACCCCAACCATTCCGTGGCTCAAGCAATGTCGTCCGCCAACGACGATGCTCCGGAGCTGGGGAATCTTCTGACCGGAGTACCGGTCTCGCCTCTTGAGATAACCAGTTTGGAACGCATCGCGCGAGGTGTCGCACTCGCGATCCGGGTGCCGCCTTTGGTCGCATACCCCCCGCCACTCACGTCAGGCGACCAACCGATGCCACTCCGCCTGGTAGACCACATCGCTGCCGAAAACATCGGCGAGGTGCATCTTTCACCGCTCTTTCATCGTTCCGGCAACACGCTGAAACTGCGGCGCCCACTCGTGACCGCTGAACAGTCACGACTTGAACGGATCGTGCGCGATCTTGTAGTCGCAGGCCGCGGAACAGGTTGGCAGAGGGACTTCGGCGACCACATCTCGCAACTACAGAATTCGTTCGACATCGCGACGAGTTCGCTCCTGCCTCTACTGAGCTGCCCGGTGTGCTCTGTTACCGCGGACTTACGCCGACTTCAGCGTAGCGGTGACGTGTTCAACGTCGAATGCCAGTCCTGCGAGACCCGGTGGGGACATGAGCGCTGCGGCAACTGTCAGGCCAGAATTCCGATCGTCGAACCCGTCGGCACGCCGCCCAACCCGGAGATCAGCGGGCCGGGATGGGTCGAGCGCATCTACGGGCAAGACGCGCTGTCATCGCCATGCTGGGCACGAACCTCAGCAAGTCGATACGTATGTCCGGAATGTCGCGTATGTCCACTCGCGTCTGAACCCGCGGGCTCAGCGTGCATTCGCTGTCATTGAGTCACGATCGTTACGCTGAGACATCAGCTCCATATATTGTCAGGGCTATTCGAGCTTAAGGACACTTTCAACTCATAGCCGCTTCCTGATGGCGTGTCTCCCGGCAACCGGTTTAGGTGATCCTAGAGTCCTAATTGCGCTGTTGAGGGCGGAGAAGGGACGAAAGGGATTATGGCGGGACGCAAACGTCACTCGACCGAGGACATCGTTCGCAAGTCGCGCCGAGCCGATGAACTGGCGGCGGAGGGCAAGAGCGGCGAGGAGATCGCCGCCGACCTCAAGGTGTCGGCAGCCACCTTGTAGAATTGGCGCCGCCAGTACGGCGGCATGGCCGCTGATGCGGCCGAGCAGCTCAAGGAGCTACGCGAGCAGAACGGTCGGCTCAAGCGCCTGCTCGCCGACGCTGAGTTGGAGAAGGATGGGCTGCGGGACATCGCCAAGGGAAGATTCTGAGAGCCCAACTGCGAAAAGCGCCGCGATTGACATGCTAAAAGATGTGAAGAACATATCAGAACGTATGGCGTGCACAGGAGTTCGGCTTTCACGATCTGCCTACCGGCGTGTGCCGGTGGCTCACACCCCGGCCCGCCCGGATGCTGGCCTGCGTGCACAGCTACGCACCCACGCCCGCAAGCACCCTCGGAACGGGTGCGGTTGCGCGGCATCGGGTGTCGTGTGTGGCGTCGAGACCGGATGGTGCCCGGCGACTGGTGCAACGGTGCCGCGAGCGGGCGTGTCGGTGTGGTCAGGCGTACGCGTGGGGGTGTCGACGCTGTCGGGCCGAGTCGGCGTGTCGGGATGCGCGGGCGGCATCGGACGGGGGCCAGGCGCTCCGGTGTCGGGGCGTGCGTGAAGTGTTGTCGGACTTGCTGGTTCGTCGGAATCGGCGGGTGTCCGCTCATCGGTTCGTTGTGCCGGATCGGGCTTCGGTCGACGACGGGCTCACCGGGCTTGGGTGGCGCCGATTCGTGGTGTGCGGGGTTCGGTGCGCCGTCGCGGTCGACGGTGTTATGCGCCGGACCGGACTGGCCAGGAGTGTGTTCACCACCCGACGCGGCTGCGGGAGTGGTGGTGTCGCCGCGGGTCGGTCCGGGCTCGGGTTTCGGCGGCGGTGCCGGGGTGAGGTCCGCTCGGGCCGTTGCCGTCGATGGGCCCACCGGCAACGGGCTGCTCCCCTGGCGCGGCGTCGGGGCGAGGTGCGGGTGATTCAGGTGCTCCCCCACTGGGCGGGTGAGTCGACGGCGCCCGGCGACGGTGTGCCGGCGTCGGGAGTGGGAGCCGGATTTGGTGAGCCGCCGGGCGCCGGTGATTCGGGGGCCGGAGCGTCCGGCGCGGGACCGTCAGCTCTGGGGACCGGAGGCGCATTGTGGTCGACAGCGAGGTCGGGACCTTGTCGTCCAGGCAGGTCGGCACTGGGGCTGGCGCCAGGCGTGTCTGGCAACGATCCGTGTGGCGCGGGCGTCGGGTGTGGTGACGCGGGCGGGGCGCCTGGGTGACGTGGTGTCGGGTTGATGTGTGGAGTCGGTGACGGGGTCGGTGCGTTGCGGCCAACTTTCGTGAACCCAGTCAGCAGGCCGCCGCCCTTAGGCCCCGGCGCGATCATCATCACCGTGTTGCCGATGACGTTGCCCAGCGCTTGGGACGGATCCGTGGACCATCCGGATCCGGCGAAGTTCCGGACGAACTCGTCGGGATGGGCGACCTGGTGCACGATCCCGGTGACCATGGTCGCCGAGTTGCGCATGTACTGGTGGGGGTTTGCGATGTTGTACGGGTTCTGCGGGAGCATCATGTTGAGCCCCTTGACAACCTCGGTGACCGACCCGATCAGACCTGCCTCGAAGTGTGTAAAGCTCGTGAACGCGGCGGTCCCGACGTCGCTGGCCGTCATTTGCGCCTGATCGAACGCGGACGGCATCGGCGGCGCCATGTTCGCCGCATCGCTCAGCTCGGCCTTGACGCCCGGGGCCGACGAGTTGCGGTGGTCGCGGCCGACTTTGAGGACTCGCTCCGCCTCGGCTTTGTATCCGGGCCAGGGGTCGGGTCCGGGATGTGTCGGCGGGGTGTCGCGTCGATCGTGCTTGTAGTCGTCGAGTTCGTCGTTGTAGATGTTGGCCTTGGTGACCCACTCGGCGTGTTTGCGCTCACCCTCTTCCCAGATGCGCACGGCTTCGGCGGCTTTCTGCTGCGCGAAGGTGACGACGCCAGCCCAACCAGCGAGTGCTGCAGCGGCTTTGGACGCGGCGTCGCCCGCTGCGAACCACTGCGGAACCTGTCGTCCGGATGCGTCCCGAAACTCCACGGCGCCGGTGCCGGACCAGTTGCCGACCGAGATGCCGCGCAGCCCTTCACCCGCCGCGACGAAATTGCCGGCGAAACCAGTGAATTTGTCGGCAAGAGCGGTGATACCGGCGGGGTCGCCGAGGATCAGCTCCATGGGGTCTTTGGTCTCGTCGAGATTCTTCTCGTCGGGCATGGCGCCCAGCGAGTTGGCGACGTCGTCACCAAGATCTTCGACGTTGGTGGCAATACTGTCGAGGCCGACGGCCCGCAAACCGCCGCCGAGGAGCTCGGTGGCGCCGTCGACGAGTCCACCGACGACCTCCTTGCCACCCTCGAAGACGTCGAACAGGCCCACTTACTTGGTCTCCGGCTTGTCAGCTGGTTTGCTCTCGGCGGTGCTCGGTGAGGGGGCGGTGAACCCGTCGCGTTCGAAGCCGTCGATCGTGTCGGTGACAAGCGACGACGGATCGACCGAATGGCGTCCGATGGTCTCGAGGTCCTCGACCACCATCCCTCGGAGTTGTTCACCGAGCTCCTGGTGTTTCCGCATCTCTTCCGGCGTCAGGGCCCACTGTGGGTCGGTGATTGCGTTCTTGTTGTGCTCCCACAGATCGCCCCACGACATGGTCTTGAGGTCTTCCGGGGTAAGGCTCGGGTCGCCGATCACGTCCATCGTGAAGTTCTTGAGCTGGTCGCCCGCCCACTTCTCCTCACGTTCGTAGTGGCTCGCTCCGAGTCCGAGTCCATTCGAGATCTCAGCTGCGCCGGTGACCAGCGCGCGAACGCCCCATTCCCAGCGGTCGCAGTACTCCTCGAGTCCGCTCTTCGGGTCGGCATGTCCGATAGTTCCGCCGTCGAGGTCGAGGTCCCCGTATCCGCGACCGAGCGCCGCGCTGTAGTCCGATCCGACGCCGGTGTCGGCGAGTCCGTCGATCACGCCGTTGATCCCGGCGCTGGCCTTGTCGAGGGCCGAGGGCTCAACGTGCAGGTTTTCAGTCATCGGACTACCCTGCCCTCGTCGTCGTAGTAGCAGTGCGGTGTCAGCTCGCGGGATGGCGGGAACGTCATCGTCGACGGCGTCGCGGGATCGACGACGAGGCCGGTGGGTTCGGGGGCTTGGTCGAGGACTCGGTCGATCAGCGCATGACCGGGAACGTCGAGGTAGCGGACCTCGTCCAGGTCGCGGTCGGTGAGCTCGGCGAAGTCACGCAGGCGTTCCGGCGTCGTGAACGCCAGCATCCAGGGGATACCGGCCTCCACCAGCGTGAACAGGCGTCCGTGGAGGTCGAGAGGGACAGCGAGGGTGGCATCGCGGAGGGCATCGTAGAGCCGAGGTGGATCGCCGAAACCGGACAAATACGCGCGCACCTCATCGACATATGTCGTCATCACCGGACTCCCCCGCAGTCATCACCGTGTGCCGGTTGATGCTAGATCATGAAGCTGGGGTTCTCGCGGTGGTGTCCACAGGGTCTGCGGGGAACTGACCGTACGACCATCAAAGATCCCAGTGCCGAGGCCCCGCGGTCGGCGTGGGACCACGGTCCTGTGAGCGTGGGGACCGGACTCCACTGTCCGTTCTCCGAATGCGTACTCCGCGGGTATTGGAACTACCAGCTGTGTTTCGATCCGATCGCTCGTGTGCCCTCGTCCACAACATGTCCGATAGGCTGGCGAAATTCGCCAGGCGAGCTAATCTGTTGCGCGGGGTCGGGCGCAGGTGGGCGCCTGGACGTAAGGGGGGGCTTCGTGACATCACCGTTCTCAGACGGCACAGTGCCGACATTCGACGCTCCCCCAATGCCAGTTAGCCCACACGGTGAGCTCACGCGCCTACGTTCGGAAAGAGCGCAGTGGGAGCGACGGGCGGCAGTTGCGGCTGATGCTGTGGCAGAGCTAGATACTGCACTACTGACCTTAAACAGGGCGGTGAAGGGAAACTACTTCGGCGACTGCGTGGAAGGGCTCGGAGTCTACGAGGGGTTGCGTCGCGCGATATCCTCGCTATCGGACGAGATCTCGTCTCGGTCGGATAGGGCCAACCGTCTGGCCTCGCAATGCAGGTTGGCTGCGTCAGAGATCGAATCCGCAGACACCGAGGGTGCCGCAGGTTTTTGATGTCTAGTTTCAGAGCGCGCAGAAAATGGGCATCGGCGAGTGCGATCGCACTGGTGCTCGCATGCACAAGCTGCACGACGGTGAACGGTGGTCCGGTAGCGGGGACTCCGGGACCGACTGCTACTTCTTCTTCGGCCCCGAGCATCCGACAAACCGACGGATCGGGACGTAACCTCCCCTTCGTCACTGAATTCAGAAATCGGTGGAACATCAACAACAACGGTTCCCCCTACGAACCGTGCACTGAAGTCTCCGTAGATGTGGTCCGGCAGTTCGGATTGGACCCATCGTCAGTGCGCGATGCCGCGGCTTCTGACTTTCAGACTGTTCGGGGATGTGATTGGACTTTAATTGAGGATGGACGTTCGTCGATTGCGCAATTTGTCGCGAATATCTTGCGTCCAAACGAGGGTCTCACTGGGCACAAAACTCTGAATCGGGCGGGGACCACGTGGTTTCCCGACATCGAGGTCGAAGGGCGGCGTGTCCTCGTCGAATCGATGATGGCGGGAGAATGTACCGTCTACGTCCAGTCCGGTACTGCCGTAGTCATTACCTCGGTGACGAGATTGGGATTCCGCCGTCCCGCAACTGAAGCGGTATGCCGTGAAGCCACGGACTTCCTGCGAGCGACTATTTCCGAGATACCGGTTTAACTCTCGGCACACCGAGTCATTCGCCCTAACGGGCAACGGTAAGCCGGGATGCTTGAAGGCAGCCTTCGAGCGCCGCGCGCACGATCATCGCTTTGGGTCGGCGGGCATCACCGCTTCCTTCCACTGCGCCAGCGAGGCGTGGGGATCGGCGCTCGAACGTCCTTCTCGACCTGTACGGATCGAGTCTGTCAATCCTCCTCGACCTCCACCCCATGCCGAACTGCGAACTCGGCGAGGCCGTCGTCGTAGCCCTGGCCGACTGCGCGAAGGCGCCAGAGGCCGTGACGTCGATAGATCTCCGCGATGATCATTGACCGTTCAGTCGTCGCGGCGTCTAAAACTGCTTTTGCGAAGGTGAATTCGGCCGCGTCAACCGTTACAGAAATAGCGCCGACATCCCCGAAGGTTGCGTCACCGTCGATTGCGGCTCCGATCGTGATCTTCTCGATCTCGTCTGAAGCCGCGGCGAGGTCGATGCTCAGGCCTTGCTCGCGGTCACCGTCGATCGACAGTCGTGCGACACCATCTGGACTGGCCGGTTGGTTGTAGAAGACGAACTCATCGTCTGACGGGACTCTCCCGTCACCCGCCAACTCGAATGCGACGACGTCGACTTCGGGGCCGCGGGACGAGTTGCCGTGCGTAGACGTCCACGCGACGTTGACTGTGAATCCATCGAACCCCTGCGGAATGTCGACGACGGCGCCAGCGGACAACGAAGTCGGCGCGGAACTCGCTTCCGGGCAGCCGTCATCGACGCCCTGCGGTTCAGCTATTGCTGGGTCGCTGGTAACAGCGACACTCGAGACATGATGGGCCTCAAGGACCGGGAGACCCCGATCCCGCGCTTTCGAGAAGCGACCGTCGGCTTCTCCCCCAGTCATAACAAGAACGTGCGTGACTGCAGCCGTCAAGTTGATGGCGGGCACAGCACCAAGCTGGACAAGGCGTGCCCGCACCGCCGTCGCGTCGCTGTGGTGTCCTCCCAGCACGAGAACCCGTCGACCGGACCATGGCAGTGAACTCGACGCCCGTCGCGGGGGTGTCCCGCGAGTCCGGGGCGGCGAAGGAATGACCTCTATCACCGAAACCGATTTCAGTGTGCCGGGCACGACGCGCTCGGACAACGAGAGCGCAGTCGCTTCATCAACCAATGGGATTCCCAGTTTTTGGGCGCGCTGCAACTTGCGGCTGTCCGGTGCCCCGGGATTGGCGACTAGCAACCCCGTCTTGCCGCTCACCGCGTTCATCACGTCCAATCCTGCATCGGCCAGACGACGAGCCAGCTCGAGGCGAGGCGCATGCGTCGGTCCTGTGATCACGACTTTGGTGCCCTGGATCAGTCCCACAGCCGAGTCATAACGGCCGGGGTCTGTCCACGGGCAAGGCACTCTGGTGACCTTGTCTGGATACGCGCGAGTCGCAGCACCGCACGCGACGACGGGCAGTGGCAATCCCAAAGTGCTTGCAAGACCGGTACTCCGTCGAAACACCTCCAGCAAGGTTCGCACGTCATCGCCGGCGTCGTGGGCGGCTCGTTGTGGGACCGACCAGTGTTGAGCAAGTGTCGAGAGTTTGGCGTTGGGGACGTCCAATTGGAGCCGCCGCGTCAAGGTGATGGTGCACAAACGATGAGTGATCGGGAGAGTAACCCTGCTCGTCGCGCCTCCTCGACGAGGAAGCCGTGGTCGAAGACCGGGTTGTGGGCAACCAGCGTCCGACCTTCGAGCAGTTCACGTAGGTGCTCCACTGCAGAGTCAAAGGTCGGCGAACCGTTGAGACGCTCGCGCGTAAGGCGATGGATGTGAACGGGACCCGGATCGCACCCGGGGTTGAACAACGACGAGTACTCGCCGACAACGTGTCCGTTTGCGTCCAACGCGATCGCGGCCAAACTGAGTACACGGTGCTGACGCGAACTCAATCCGGACGTCTCGACGTCGACAAGCGTCCAACCTCGCCCTACAGATGACACAGCAACCCCGCATTCGACAGCTCGACTGGTGCATCCGGCAGGCGGATCCTCGGCCAGCGGACGGGCCCAGGGCGCAAGGCGCATCCGGACAACTCGGTCACTGTAGCGGTTGGCCAACCGACGGGAGGTAAACCGTGGATTCGAACCACAGGTTCGGCACAGAACTCGATTCGTCTGCGGGCCTACTGCTTCCGCGACCTGGTGACGGGTGTCCATCCAGCACGCGAGGCGTTGTAGTCCGTTCGGACCAACCGCGACGGTGTCGGACCTGTCCGATACATTCGGTGCGTTCCCACGCAGATGGAGGTCCGATGTCCAACGAGCTCGTCCAGGTACCGGTGTGGACGCTGGCCACAGATGAGGCGGACGTCCCGGCTGTCCTGAGCGACACGGCGCTGACTCCTGAGAGGCTTGCGGGCCTTCGCCGTGCGCTCGCTGAATTCAGCGAGACGCCCTTGACGACGCTAGAGGCTCATACAGCGCCGGACTCGCTTGACCGGTCGCAGGGTATCCACCTGCACGGTGTGAGTCCGCTCGCTCAGCAATTGTCGCAGCTTGTCAGCCGGACACCCAAGGTCGTCACGGACGGTGGCGAAACGCTTTACCGCATGGTGCTACCCACCAAGGTTGCGGCACAGGTAGCTGGCGGCATGGTCAAGCCGATGGCGTCGTCGAGCGTCGCGGGCGGAGTGCACAGCGCGCTCACGAACGGGTCAAAGATCGCCGCGCAGGCGTCCTTCGTACCTGTGACTGCGGGAAAGGCGGCTGCCGCCGGCGCCGCGACAGGCTCGGCAACGACGGCCGGAGTGGCCGCCGCCGGCGCCGGTGCACTGACCGTCGCCGCTCCGCTGGTCTTGATGGCTGTAGCTGTGGGTGTCAGCGCATACGCCGACCAGCAGCGCCAAAAGACCCTCGAACGGATCACCGAACTACTCGAGAAGCTTGTTGCAGACAATTTGGAGTCCGAGCAACACGCGTTGGAGGCATGCCGCGGCGCGATCCAGAAGGCGACCTCGATCGTTCTCGACGAAGGGCGCATCGGGGTGACCCTGGGACTGGACTCCGCGGTGTTCGCGATCGAGAACGCCGTGACGAAAGCCAGGTCCCGAATCGAAAAGTGGGAGAAAGCGTTACAAGCGTTCGACACTGACAAGGTCGAACTGAACCACCTCGCGAAGGCGATCCCAGGTGTTGAGGCCGCAGACAGCGAGTTCTACGTCCACGTCGAGCTCGCCCAGCTCGCCATCGCGATGAAGCGGCGTGTCATCGTGCTCCAGGCTGTCGAGCACGCGCAGCTGTCGGAAGGAAACCCGTTCGAACGCTTCGCTGCGATGCTGCACAAGGAGCAGCACGACATCGAGGCACTCGATCGCCGCCTGGATGGCGTTCTCCTCCGCCTGTCAGCGCTGCAACTTGACCGGTCTCACGGCATCCGCGACATCATGTTCTCCTCCGGCGAGGTGGACAAACTGCTGAACACAACGCGTCGACTGCGCGATCTCGGGCAGACGGTGCAGATTGCCGGACGGCAGTCGGAGGTCACCATCGACATGGTCCAGGAGAAGGACGGTTCGGTGATCGTCTTTCCTGCGATCGCCTCGTAGGGGTTCAACGATGGGGCCGGTGAACGGACGCAACGCGGACCCCAACGTGGTCGCGGCGAAGATGGCGCGGATTCGGGAACCCCACGTAGCGCCACTCAACGAACTCGCAGATCGGGTAGCCGACACCGAAGGCCTACGTCGAGGTGAGGTGCCCTACGTTGACCCCGACACGGGCGGTGTCAACGCTCGGATGCTCGTGCTACTGGACAACCCGTCGACCAAGGCCGAATCGACCAGCGGCTCGGGCCTTTTGAGTTTGGACAACAATGACCGGACCGCGCGGAACTGCCGCGAGGCGTATGCCCGCCACGGAGTCGACTGGGACGATGTCGTGCACTGGAATGTGGTGCCGTTCCCGGTTGCCGGTGTGAAGAACGGCGGATCGACCCCGGCGGAGCGGGCGCGCGGGGCCCGTTGGACCCGGGAAGTGGTGAACCTGCTCCCGAATCTCGAGATCGTCCTGCTTCTCGGTGGTTCCGCTCGCGATGGTTGGCGTCGTGCATCCATCACGCGCGCCGGCATCTACGTGCCGGCAGGCAAGATTCCGCACTGTTCGATGCGCGGCTTGAACACCGCGGGCGGGCGCGAGCGGTTCGAAGCCGCGATAGCCGACGTATCGACGAGACTCATGCTGGCCTGAGCACCCACCTGGAACGGATGAGGACTGCGGTGACGTTCCGCCACCGGCGTGCAGTCGTAGCTTCGGGACGCCCACACGGTTCCGACCAGCATGGGCCAATGCGCTGTGCAACAGAATCTCTCACTGCCGTCGAACCGCCCTACTGTCATCGCATGACGACTGACACGCATGGTGCGCAACGAGTGTTGCGAACACGCTCCGGGTCCACGCCGTCCACGGTGTGGCTAGCTACCGGACTGATGATCACCGGAGCGAGCATCCAGCTCATCGGCATGTTCCACGCGCTCTCGTTGGTCGACGCAGTCAGGGAGGAAGCACGTCTGCGGCAGTCCGTTCGCCTCAGTGACGGATCGACTTATCGGAGCTCTGACGCACTAGATGTCGCGAGCGAGACCGGGACCAACGTCGCGACCGGTTTGATCGTCGCGTCCTGCCTCGCACTTGCCGGACTCTGGCTACTGCTTGCGTACGCCAACCTGCGCGGTTTCCGCTGGGCACGTGTGGCGGCCACCGTCATCGGCGCAGTAGGCATCGTCTCCGGGATCACGTCCGTAGCAACCTATGACAGGTCAGTGACCAGCACGCTCGACGTCCTGCTGTTGGTCATCGAAGTCGCCGTACTGTGTCTCCTTTGGCATCCGCGTTCAGCGCCGCACTTCCGCCAGAAGTGACCTGACAGTCGGCTAACGCCCCGCTGCGTTTCGGCACGGTCGATGATTCCGGCGCGTTTGGCAGAATGCGGGCATGGTCGAACAGAGCATCTGGATGCAGAAGTCCGCCGAAGATCCCAACCACTCGAGCTGGTACGTCGAACGCTTCCGCGCCCTCGCTCGTGATGGCAACGACCTGGTCGGCGAGGCCCGGCTCATCGACACGATGGCGTCGCGCGGGTCCCGCATCCTCGACGCCGGGTGTGGTCCGGGACGGGTGGGCGGGTACCTCGCCGAGGTCGGACACGATGTCGTCGGCGTCGACGTCGACCCGGTCCTCATCCAGGCCGCCGACGAAGACCATCCGGGCCCGCGATGGCTGGTGAACGACCTCGCCGAACTCGATCTCCCCGCCCGCGGCATCGACAAACCGTTCGACCTGATCGTCTCGGCCGGCAACGTGATGGCGTTCCTCGCGCCAAGCACCCGTGTCACCGTCCTCGAGCGATTGCGCAAACATCTGCGCGACGACGGCCGCGCGGTGATCGGGTTCGGCGCCGGCCGGGACTACGCGTTCGACGAGTTCCTCGAGAACGCAGCCACCGCCGGCTTCGCTCAGGACCTGCTCTTGGAGTCCTGGGACGTTCGCCCGTTCACCGACGAGTCGGAGTTCCTTGTGGCGGTCTTGCGGACCGCGTAGAACGCAGCAACTGGCCGGCATCAGGTGCACTAACCGTCAAGAGCCCTGAACACAGGCGAATCAGCCGGCGGTACCGCCGAAAGTTCCCACGGGCCCGTAGTCGATCTGTGCGCCGGCGCGGACGAAGCAGTCGCGAAACGCGGTCACGTCTTTAGCATCCGACGCTCGCCAGTAGCGGTACTCAAGTCGCTTGATCGCAGCGACTATTCGAGCCGCAGAATCTGCACCGCCCTCGCCGGCCGCAGACCCCGTGTCGTAGGCCGCCTCGGCTTTCCGCGCGCGACGGAGAGTCACAGATCGCCGGTAGATCAGCGATGTTCGAGTGGAAGACCTACTCCCAGCGTGATGGAGGACCCTTCTGTAGCACTACAACCTAGCTAGGCGTTGCGGATTGAATACGCGTTTAGCGCGTGCCGGTCGTCGTGCTGTTGCGGAGACGCGGCGTGCAGACCCAACTGCATCTACGAGGAGACCTCTCGGGCAAGCGTAATCAAGCTCTTATCGCGGTAGAACCAGACGTCTCCGCCTGGGATCGCGTCTCGGACCTCATTAGTTGCCATCATTACAACGTGCTTAGCGAGACTTGTTGGTGTCCATGTGCGTTCGGAGTCCTCCGTCTCTGCGTCCCAGCGAAGCGGCTTATCCCGGTTGCGCGTCCAGGTCGCGAGTCCTCTCGCCGGGAATTCCTGGATCCACTGTTCTATTTCGGCTA
>NZ_JAMBDT010000054.1:0-33537 GCF_025143765.1 Gordonia sp. p3-SID1431 | reverse complement strand
TCGTCCTGAGCCAGGATCAAACTCTCCATGAAAAAAACAGTGAAACAAAACCAACCCCAAAAAGGCCGGCGTTTCAACACAATCAGGAAAGCAAAACCTGACCAAAATAATCCTCAAAAAACTGGCATCAAAAAATAAACTCATCAGCGTCACGCGACATCAAGGCCGCGGACACATCATCCAAGCAAACCATCTGACACCACAATATGGCATCAAACAATCCACCAACACACTATCGAGTTCTCAAAGAACACACACCCACCAGACGCCTTCGATGTGAAGCCGGCTCCGATGAGCCCTCCCAGAGCGCGAAAAATTTTCGCGATCTTGTTCTCGGGAGTGGCCCGCACAGGCGGCCTGAGCGAGTGGCTCGGGCACTGTTACTTCCCCGGGGCTTGCGGCTCCGGGGGAGTTGCTCTCTGCGGTGCGTCGATTAAGTTACACAGGCGCGAACAACGCGTCAAATCGCCAGGTCAGAGGCCTAGTCTGGCGCCGGCGAAACTCTTCTTGCCGCGACGCACCACCAACCACCGCCCGTGGAGCAGATCGGCGTCGGCCGGCTGCCACTCCGGGTCGGTGATCTTGGTGTTGTTCACGTACGCGCCGCCCTCGGACACTGCACGGCGAGCAGCCTTGTTGGACTCCGACAGCTTCGTGTCGACCAGCAACTCGATGATCGTCGGACGGGCCTCGCCGTATTCGGCGATCGAGGTCTCCCCGACTGCGGCCGCGAGGGTCGCCTCGTCGAGTTCATCGAGCTCGGCCCGACCGAACAGTGCCTGGCTGGCCAGTTGGACCGCATCAGTGTTGGCCTGACCGTGGATGAGGGTCGTCATCTCGGCGGCGAGTGTGCGCTGTGCGCGCCGCAGGTGCGGGGTCTCGGCGGTGGCACGTTCGAGTTCGTCGATCTCCTCGCGCCCCAGGAAGGTGAACCAGCGCAGGTAACGGATGACATCGGCGTCCGCCGTGTTCACGAAGTACTGGTACCAGGAGTAGGGGCTCGTCAGTTCCGGGTCGAGCCACAGACTGCCCCCACCCGTGGACTTGCCGAACTTCTTGCCATCCGACGAGGTCACGAGCGGAACCGTCATCCCGTGCAGTGCCGAGCCGTCGAGTCGACGGGCCAGATCCACGCCGCCCACGATGTTGCCCCACTGGTCGGAACCACCGATCTGCAGCACACATCCGTACCGGCGGTTCAGTTCCACGAAGTCGTTCGACTGCAGGAGCAGGTAGCTGAACTCCGCGTAGCTCATGCCGTCGGCCTCGAGGCGTCGCTTCACCGTGTCGCGCGCGAGCATCACGTTCACCGAGAAGTGCTTACCCAGGTCGCGGAGGAACTCGACCGCCGACAGCTTGCCGGTCCAGTCCAGGTTGTTCACCACCACGGCGCCCGTAGGGGTGTCGTCGATGTCGACGAACCGCCGAAGCTGCGCATCGATACGCGCGGCCCACTCGGCGACGGTGTCCGCCGAGTTCATCGTCCGCTCCCCCACCTCGCGGGGATCACCGATCAGACCGGTGGCACCACCTGCGAGGACGATCGGACGATGACCCGCCAACTGGAAACGCTTGAGGGTCAGCAACGGGACGAGGTGGCCGGCGTGCAGACTCGCCGCCGTCGGGTCGAAGCCCGCGTACAACGTGACCGGTCCGTTCGCGAGCGCCTCCCCCAGTGCACCGAGATCTGTGGACTGGGCGATCAGCCCGCGCCATTGCAGTTCGTCGAGGATGTCGACGGTGGCGGGGACGGCAGTCGGCCGGGAGGACTCGGCCGGTCGGGGGGGTTCGACGTTGTCAGCACTCACCCCTCGATCTTGTCATCCGACGAGATCGAGGTGCGGTCGAGGTGACTCCCGTTGGCGGGCTACTCCGGCCGAGAACCGACGATGCGCTCGTGCTCGGCGTCGTCGACCGTGCGCGCCTCGTCGACGAGCATCACCGGGATGCCGTCGGAGTCGATGCGGTAGGCGACATGCAGCCGCGGGTTGTAGAGCTCGTCGCCGGCGTCGACCAGCGGACCGTGGTCCTGCGGGCAGGCCAGGCGTTCGCGCACGATCGGGTCGATGGCCTCAGCGCGTGTCGTCACCCGGATCAGCCTAGGGCATTGCGCGTCGAGGTCCCGCTCCAGTCCAGCTTCTCCGCCACGGTCCTCGTGTACCTGCGATAGCGCCCTTCGTCGTCGCGATACCAGACGCGCGCACCCGGTTTCGGAAGTCCGTCCTCGACCAGACCGGTGCTGAGCGGGCGGAACGATGCCGACTGCGGGATGTCGTCGACGACGTGGACGAGATGAGGGCGCTCTTCGGCCCGGTACTCCCCCAGCGCGATCCGCAGTTGTGTGACCGTGAGCGAGTCCGGCGTGACCCCGGGCCGGAGGGTCATCGCCGCGACGACGACCTGGTGGCCGGGTTCGCCGACCCCGTAGACGACGACCTGGTCGACGCTCTTCAGTCGGGACAGGGCGTGGGCGATCGGGGGGATGAACACCGGGCCGTCCGCGGTCCGGAGCACGCGGTCGGTCGCTCCGAGGAAGTACAGGTCGCCGTCGGCGTCGCGCACGAACAAGTGACCCGACACCTCCCACCGATCACGCGTCGTGAAGACGTCGCGGAGCACCGTCCCGTTGGTGTCGAACTTGTGCTTGGCCTTGGCGAGGAGCAGACCGGGCTCCCCCGTCTCCGCCCGGCGGACGAAGCCCGAGTCGTCGATGAGCAACCGGTCGCCGACGATGTCGTAGGCCGCGACCTCGACCGGGTTCGTCTCCGGCAGTGGCCGGCCGACGGAGGACAACTTGTCCCCGGAGACGTTCGCGAGGATCGCCGAGCCGTCGGCGGTCGCGAAGAACTCGAGGATGCGCGCGCGGGGGAAACTCGAGCACACGTCCTCCCAGAGTCCCGCCGACATACCCGAGCCCATGAACAACCGGATCGGGTTGTGCTGGTTGATGTGGAAGTCGGGGTCGCGAACGATGCCGCTGAGCATCGACCAGGTGTAGGACACGACGGTGATGCCGTAGCGCTGCACCTCGACGGCGAAGTTCTTGGGATCGATGCCGTTCGACAGCGCGATCCTCGACCGCCCGACCACCGTCGCCCCCAGGGTCGTGAGCAGCCCCGACGCGTGGTGCAGCGGCGGCAGGCAGTACACGGTGTCGCGGTCGGTGAGCGCCGCCGCGGCCGCGGCGCCGAAGGCCGACATCGCGAACCGGTGGTTGGTCACCGGCCACGGGACGAGCTTGCCGTAAGCCCGGCTGAACAGGATGAACGCGAGGTCGCCCGCGAGACCGGGGTCGGGCCGGTACCAGGTCGGCATCACGACTTCGTCGGGATCGATGCGTTCCATGTCGACGATCGAGGTGCCGTCCGCACCGTCGATCGCCCGGGAGTCGCCACTGCCGCCGCCAAGTACCAGGACGCGGTCGGAGGCGGCACTGGCGAGATCGAGATTGGTGGGGTCGGTGACGATGACCGAGCTGTCGGCGAGCCGCATCATCTCGCGGACGTCGGCGTCCGCGGCGAGCAGCACCGCCACCGCGCCCAGACGCGAGAGCGCCGCGATGACGACCAGGGCGCTCGGCCGGGTGTCCATCAGGACACCGATGTGCTGGCCGGGGCGGATGCAGCAGTCGACCAGCCCGGCGACCACGTTGTCGATACGCGTGTCCACCTGGGCGTGGGTGAGCACACGGTTCTCGAAGAGGAACAGTTCCTTGTCGCCGCCGCGCTTGGTGTTCTCGGCCATCAGCTTCGACAGGGAAATGCGCGTACCGCTCTGGATCTGTCCCAGCCGGAACAATCGGGGGACGGTCCGCACCGACTCCGAGGCGACGGCTCGCGAGGTGCGTTGCAGGGAGTTGGCGAGGCCGAGCAGCTCGCGCGAGGCGGCGGTGCCGGCGTCGGCCACCGACCCCACCCCGTGCGTGAGTCGCGACGACAGGCTGACCCCGCCGCCGTGACCCGGCTCGACGAGCGACATCTCGGAGACGAGTTCGGGGCGCGGACCGTTGTCGGAGAGCCAGTTCACCCAGTCGGAGGTCGTCGGCCAGGTGTGTTCACCGGCCGCGCTACCGACCACGAGTCCGAAATGTCCGGCCGGCAAGGTGGATTCGTACACCTCCGCGTCGGGCGCGGCGCGGACGATGCCCCGTACCGCCGCCGGTTGCCCGATGTCGTCGGCATCGCCCACGAACGCGAGCACCGGGCAGGTGATCTCCGCGAGGGACACCAGATCGCCGTTGATCACGAAGCCGCCGGAGACCATGCGGTTGTGCGCCACGAACTGCCGGAGCAGCTCCGCGATCGCCGGGCCGGACCATGCGACCCAGCCGTCGGCCTCCAGGAAGCGGCGCTGGTCCTCCCGTGGCAGCAGCGCCTCACGATCGTGCAGACGGCGCAGAAAGTCGATGCGGCTGCGCACCGTCTTCACCGGATCCAGGAGCTGGAAGCCGGTGCGCGCCATCCAATCCCGCACCCAGAGGTTGCGTGAGAACGCCTTGTCGGCCAGGAACTCGGCCGCCGGGGCCACCAGTCCGGCGGGCAGCCCCAGGGGCAGTGCGGCGAGGACGTCGACGGGGCTGCCGAACGTGATCAGACTCGCGATCCCTTTGGACCGGCGGTAGGCCGCGGTCTGGTAGGCGAACATCCCGCCCTGCGAATACCCGGCGAGGTGGATGTCACGGCCGGTCGCCTCGACGATCAGGTCGATCGCGTGGCTGATCGCGACCACGTGGTCGGCGAGATTCCGTTCCATCCCGCCTTCTTCGGAGTCGGGTGACCCGAAGTCGACGACCCACGGCGTGATGCCGTTGCGGTGCAGAATCGACACCGCTCCGTTGTGCTCGGTGACGTCATAGACGTTGGCCGACACCATCATCGGCGGCACCAGGACGATGTTCGGGCCGGTCGACGGATCGTTCGGGAAATACCGACGCAGCCGGAACATCTTGTGTGTCTCGACGACCGCGAAAGGCGCCGGTTCGGTACCGGTCTCCAGTCCACCGAACCGCAGCACCTCGAGGCCGTTCTGCGCGGTGGCCAACACTCTGCCGACCGCCCCCACGAGATCGGGGCCCCCGTCCCACACCGCCATCGTGTCGATCCTCCCGTCGTCGGTGTACCGGCCTCACCAGCGCGTTGACTGACGCGGCGCCGGTGACACAGGTCACTGTACCCAGTCGTGCGGAATCAGCGGCGCCCGCCGTGCCCAGCGGTCCAGCGTGTCCGGAGATCGGCGGTCTGGGCCGTGACGACGTCGATCTGCCGCCGGACCTGTCCGGGTGCGGTGCCGCCGTGCGCGTTGCGCGACTCGACCGAACCGCGGACGGTCAGGACGTCACGCACCGCCGGCGTCAACGCCGGATGGACACCGGCCAGCGTCGCGTCGTCGAGTTCGTCCAGGCCGACGCCCCTGGACTCGGCCTCGCGGACACACGCACCCGCGGCCTCGTGCGCCACCCGGAACGGCACGCCCTGTCGGACCATCCATTCGGCGATGTCGGTGGCCAGGGTGAAGCCCGCCGGCGCGAGTTCGGCCATGCGGTCGGTGTGGAACTCCAGCGTGGCGACCAGGCCGGTCACCGCGGGCAGCAGCAGCTCCAGTTGGGCCACCGCGTCGAAGACCGGTTCCTTGTCCTCCTGCAGATCCCGGTTGTAGGCCAGCGGTTGCGCCTTCAGTGTCGCCAGCAGTCCGGTGAGGTCGCCGATGAGACGACCCGCCTTGCCGCGCATGAGTTCGGCGACGTCCGGATTCTTCTTCTGCGGCATGATCGAGCTGCCGGTGGACCACGCGTCGGCCAGCGTCACGTAGCCGAATTCCGGTGTGCTCCAGATGATCACTTCTTCGGACAATCGGGAGAGGTCGACTGCGATCATCGCGAAGACGAACGCGGCCTCCGCGGCGAAATCGCGCGATGAGGTGGCGTCGATCGAGTTCTCCGCGGGTGCGTCGAAGCCCAGGTCGGCGGCGATCGCCGCCGGATCGAGGCAGAGGGAGGAGCCGGCCAGGGCGCCGGAACCGTAGGGCGACACCGCGGTTCGACGATCCGCGTCGGCGAGCCGGTCGATGTCGCGCAGGAGTGGTTGCGCGTGCGCCAGCAGATGGTGCCCCAGCAGGACCGGCTGTGCGGCCTGCAGGTGCGTCTTGCCCGGCATGATCGCGTCGGGATGGGCCGCCGCCTGTGCGGTGAGCGCGTCGACGACGTCGAGCAGGCCCAACGCGACCCGCCGCATGGCGGCGCGCAGCCACATCCGGAACAGGGTCGCGACCTGGTCGTTGCGTGAGCGCCCCGCGCGTAACCGGCCCCCGAGTTCGGGACCGACGCGCTCGATCAGGCCGCGCTCGAGCGCGCCGTGGACGTCCTCGTCGGACTCGGCCGGCCCGAAGCTGCCGTCGGCGACATCGGCGGCGAGGCGATCGAGCCCGTCGAGCATGCCGGTGAGGTCCTCGGCGGTGAGCAGCCCGGCCTTGTTCAGCACCCGTGCATGCGCTTTGGACGCTTCGATGTCGAACGGGGCCAGGGCCCAGTCGAAGTGGGTCGACTTGCTCAGCGCGGCCATCGCCTCCGCCGGACCACCGGCGAAGCGACCGCCCCAGAGCGAACCCTGGTTGGTCGTCCCGCCGGTCTCCGGGCCGCTGCCGCCGCCGGTGCCCGCACTCACAGATTCAGGTCCCGCTTCGCGGCGATCTTCGACGACAGGCCGTGCAGCTCGACGAAGCCGCGGGCCGCGGACTGATCGAAGGTGTCGCCCTCGTCGTAGGTCGCGAGGTTGAAGTCGTAGAGCGACTCCGAGCTGCGGCGGCCGGTCGCGGCGATCGTGCCGCCGTGCAGGGTCAGCCGGATCTCGCCGGTCACGTGCTCCTGCGTGGAGGCGACGAACGCGTCCAGCGACCGCTTCAGCGGCGAGAACCAGAGACCGTCGTACACCAGCTCGGCCCACTTCTGGTCGGTGCCGCGCTTGTAGCGGCCGAGCTCGCGCTCGATGGTCACGTGCTCGAGTTCTTCGTGTGCGCGGATGAGAACCATGGCGCCGGGCGCCTCGTAGACCTCGCGGCTCTTGATGCCCACCAGGCGGTCCTCCACCACGTCGAGGCGTCCGACGCCCTGGGCGCCGGCCCGACGGTTGAGTTCCTGGATCGCCTCGAGGACGCTCACCGGGCGGCCGTCGATGCTGACCGGGCGGCCCTTGTCGAAGCCGATGATGACCTCGTCGGGCGAGTTCCAGTTGACGGTGGGGTCTTCGGTGTAGTCGTAGACGTCCTTCGTCGGCGCGTTCCACAGGTCCTCGAGGAAGCCGGTCTCGACCGCGCGTCCCCACACGTTCTGGTCGATCGAGAACGGCGACTTCTTGGTCACGTTGATCGGGATGTCGTTCTCCCCGGCGAAGGCGATCGCCTTCTCGCGGGTCCAGGCGTAGTCGCGGACCGGCGCGAGCACCTGCAGATCGGGCGCCAGGGTGGCGAAACCGACTTCGAAGCGGACCTGGTCGTTGCCCTTGCCGGTGCATCCGTGGGCGACGACGGTGCCGCCGTGATCACGGGCGGCGGTGACCAGGTGCTTGGCGATCAGCGGGCGCGACAGCGCCGAGACGAGCGGATAACGATCCATGTAGAGCGCATTCGAGGTGATCGCGCCGAGGCAGTACTCGTCGGCGAACTCGTCGCGGGCATCGACCACGACGGCCTCGACCGCGCCGCAGTCGAGTGCGCGCTGGCGGATGACCTCCATGTCCTCGCCGCCCTGACCGAGGTCGAGTGCCACGGCGACGACCTCTTTGCCGGTCTCCTTCTGAATCCAGCTGATCGCGACCGAGGTGTCCAAGCCGCCCGAGTATGCGAGTACGACACGTTCTGCCATGAGGTGAAGCTCCTGTTCTGCGCGATGACCGAGTCCATCATCGGCCCCGGTGTTCCGACGACACCGCCCGGGTATCCGGTTGGCGGCATCTCGGCTGTTCGTTTGGTGTGGTCTGCCGGTTCCGCGGAGGCGGAACCGAGAATGTCGATGCGGCGAGGGTTACACGAGGCCCTCGATCCGGCGGGCGAGTTCCGCTCCGTCGAGCGGCTCGCGCGCGACGACGAAGATCGTGTCGTCCCCGGCGATCGTCCCCACGACGTCGGGCAGGCGCGCCCGGTCGAGCGCAGCCGCCAAGTAGTGCGCGGCGCCCGGGGGCGTTCGCAACACCGCGAGGTTGCCACTGCTGTCGGTCGAGACCAGGAGGTCCGACACGAGCCGGCCGAGCCGGTCGGTGCCGCCGGACACCCCGCGGACGGGCGAACCGTCTTCGGGCACCACGTAGACCCCGGCGCCGCCGTCCGCGGCCCGGAGCTTCACGGCCCCGAGCTCGTCGAGGTCGCGTGACAGGGTGGCCTGGGTGGCGTCGACGCCCTCCTCGGCGAGCAACCGCTGCAGCTCCGACTGGCTGCGTACCTGATGCGTGGACAGGATCTCGATGATGCGCGCATGACGCCCCGCCCGGGTGGCGGCGAGGCGGCTCTCCGAGGGTTCGGCTCCGGCGGTCATCGTGGGTGTCCGCTCACTGGTGGTCCAGCAGCCAGATCAGCAGCGCCTTCTGCGCATGCAGGCGGTTCTCCGCCTCGTCGAACACGACGCTGCGGGGTCCGTCGATCACCGAGGCCGTGATCTCGTCGCCACGATGGGCCGGCAGGCAGTGCAGCACGATCGCATCATCGGCGGCATGCATGAGCAGGTCATCGTTGATCTGGTACGGCCGGAACGGCGCCGTGCGGTCCTTTCCGTCGTCCTCTTGCCCCATCGACACCCAGGTGTCGGTCACCAGGACGTCGGCCCCCGTCGCGGCGGCGACGGGGTCGGTCTCGAGCGTCACCGAGCCGCCGGTCTGCGCGGCACGCTTCTCGGCGTCGGCGATCACCGCCGGGTCCGGCTGGAAGCCGTCCGGCGAGCTGAGGACGACGTGCATGCCGGCCGTGACGCCGCCGAGCGCCAGCGAATGCGCCATGTTGTTCGCGCCGTCACCCAGGTACGTCATCGTCAGGCCCGCCGGCTGGCCCTTGTGCTCGGCGATCGTCTGCAGGTCGGCGAGCACCTGGCAGGGGTGGAACTCGTCGGACAGCGCGTTGACGACCGGCACCGTGGCGGTCGAGGACAGCGCTTCGAGCCGGTCCTGCCCGAACGTCCGCCACACGATGGCGTCGACGAAGCGGGACAGGACGAGGCCGGTGTCCTCCAGGGTCTCCTCGCGGCCGAGCTGTGTCGTCCGGCCGTCGACGACGACCGCATGACCGCCGAGCTGGGCGATGCCGACCTCGAACGAGAACCGGGTGCGGGTGGAGTTCTTGTCGAAGATCACCCCGACCCCGCGGGGGCCCTCCAGCGGCCGGAAGTCGAACGGCTTCGCCTTGACCTCGGCCGCGAGTGCGAGCACCTCGGCCTGCTCGGCCGGGGTCAGGTCGTCGTCGCGCAGGAAATGTCTGGTCATGGCTTGTCCCCCTCGTTCGATGTGGCGGCGGTGTCGAGCAGTGTCGGTAGCGCGCGCACGAAATCCTGTCCCTGCTCCTCGGTGAGGATCAGCGGCGGGGCCAGGCGCAGGACGTCGGGCGCGGGTGCGTTGATCAGGAACCCCGCGTCCCGGGCGGCGGCCTCGACGCGCTGCGAGAGCGGCTGCGTCAGCACGACACCGAGCAACAGGCCGGATCCACGCACATGCGAGACCAGCGGATGCTGCAGGTCCTCGATGCCGGTCGCGATCGACTTCCCCACCGCGGCAACGGAATCGAGGAGACCGTCGGCTTCGATGACCCTCAGGACGGCCAGCGCGGCGGCCGCACTGACCGGATTGCCACCGAAAGTGGTGCCGTGCTGGCCCGGCCCGAACAGGTCGGCCGCCGGGCCGGTGGCGATGCACGCGCCGATGGGGAGGCCACCGCCCAGCCCCTTCGCAAGCGTCATCACATCGGGGACCACGCCCACCTGCTGATGGGCGAAGAACGTACCGGTGCGGGCGACGCCGGTCTGCACCTCGTCGAGGATCAGCAGCGCGCCGCGCTCCTCGGTGATCCGGCGAGCGGCCGCCAGGTAGTCGGCCGGGGGCACGACGACGCCGGCCTCGCCGAGGATCGGTTCGAGGATCACCGCGGCGGTCTGGTCGGTGACCATGGCGTCGAGCGCGTCGACGTCACCGTAGGGAACGAACCGGACGCCCGGCGGCATCGGTTCGAACGGAGTGCGTTTGGCGGGCTGACCGGTCATCGCGAGCGCACCCATGGTGCGTCCGTGGAAGGCCTGCTCCGCCGCGACGATCTCGGGCCGGCCGGTCCGTCGGGCCAGTTTGAACGCGGCCTCGTTCGCCTCGGTGCCGGAGTTGCAGAAGAACACGCGACCCGGATGACCGAACCGGCCGAGCAATGCCTCGGCGAGTTCGACGACGGGCGGGGCGATGTACAGGTTCGACACGTGCCCGAGCGTCTGGAGCTGGCGGGTGACCGCGTCGACGATCGCCGGGTGGGCGTGGCCGAGGGCGTTCACCGCGATCCCGCCGAGCAGGTCGAGGTAGCGCTTGCCATCGGCGTCGGTGACATACGCTCCCGAGCCCTCCACCAGGGCGATCGGGGGTGTGCCGTAGTTGTTCATCAGCGACTGTGCCCAGCGCTGCTGCAGTGGCGCGGTCATGCGTCCTCCTCAGGCGCGACGACGGTGGTGCCGGTCGAGCTCTCGGTCAACAGTTCGGCCAGTACGGAATGGGCGACACGCCCGTCGATCACGTGTGCGCGGTCGACGCCGCCGGTGACGGCGCGCAGGCAGGCCTCCATCTTGGGGACCATGCCGGAATCCAGCGACGGCAACAGCGCGGTGAGTGTGTCGGTGTCGATCTGGGACACCAGGGATCCGCGGTCGGGCCAGTCCGTGTACAGGCCTTCGACATCGGTCAGCATCACCAGCCGGGACGCCCCCAGCGCCTCGGCGAGAGCACCGGCCGCGGTGTCGGCGTTGATGTTGTGCACCACCCCGTCGCGGTCCGGCGCGATCGTCGAGACGACCGGGATGCGGCCGGCGGCAACCAGATCCAGCACCGCCGAGGTGTTGACCGACGCGATGTCGCCGACGAGGCCGATGTCGGTGGGAACACCCTCGACGAGCACCGTGCGCCGCGTCGCGGTGAACAGGTGGGCATCCTCACCGGTGATGCCGACGGCATACGGTCCGTGCGAGTTGATCAGCCCCACGAGCTCCCGCCCGACCTGACCGAAGAGAACCATGCGGGCGACGTCCATGACCTCGGGGGTCGTCACCCGGAACCCGCCCTTGAACTCACCCGAGAGTCCCAGTCGCTTCAGCATCGCCGAGATCTGCGGGCCACCACCGTGAACCACCACGGGATGCATGCCGCAGGCGCGCAGAAAGACCATGTCCGCCGCGAACGCCTTCTTCAACTCGTCGTCGATCATGGCGTTGCCGCCGTACTTGACGACGACGGTCGCACCGGCGAGTCGCTGCAGCGCGGGCAGGGCCTCGGCGAGGACCTTCGCCTTGGCCAGGCCGGCCGCGGGGTCGATCGGGTGGACGCCCGATTTTGTCTCGCTCATGACGAATACGCCGAGTTCTCTTCGACGTACGCATGGGAGAGGTCGGTGGTCCGGACACTGGCCGCCGACTCTCCCAGCTTCAGGTCGACGACGACGGCGATGTCGGGGCCGGACAGGTCCACATCTCGCGCGCCCTCGACCCCGAAACCGTTCTCGCACACCGGGTTGCCGTTGAACGACACCGCGATCCGGTCGGGATCGACGGTCACCGGCGACGCGCCGACCGCGGCGAGTACCCGCCCCCAGTTCGGATCCGACCCGAAGAGGGCGGTCTTCACCAGCGAATCTCGCGCGACGGCACGGGCGACGGTCAGCGCGTCGTCCTCGGTGTGCGCCCCGGTGACCGTGATGACGACCCGCTTCGTGACGCCCTCGGCGTCGGCCATCATCTGGGCGGCGAGATCGTCGCAGACGGCGAACACCGCGTCGTCGAGATCGCTCTGCTCGACCGGGATCTGGCTGGCGCCCGAGCTCAGCAGCAGAACCGTGTCGTTCGTCGAGCACGAGCCGTCGATGTCGAGCCGGTCGAAGGTGCGTGCCGTCGCCCTGCGCAAGGCGGTGTCGAGCTGCTCGGCGGTGGCCACCGCGTCGGTGGTGAGCACGACCAGCATCGTCGCCAGCGACGGTGCCAGCATTCCGGCGCCCTTGCCCATGCCGCCAACGTTCCACCCCTGCGGATGGTGCAGCGCAGCCTGTTTGGGGACGGTGTCGGTGGTCATGATCGCGTGGGCCGCGTCGGTGCCGCCGGACAGGCCGCCGCCCATGTCCTGGACGATCTCGGTGACCCCGGCGAGGACCTTGTCCATCGGCAGCCGGTCGCCGATCAGTCCGGTGGAGCACACCGCGACCTCCACGGCGCCCGTGCTGGTCCCCCAGTTGCTGAGCGCGTCGGCCACCGCCTCCGCGGTCTTGTGGGTGTCCTGGAAGCCGCCCGGTCCGGTACAGGCGTTCGCGCCGCCGGAGTTGAGGATCACGGTGCGCAGCCGGCCGGTGGTGAGGACCTGCTGTGACCACAGCACCGGTGCCGCCTTCACCTGGTTGCGGGTGAAGACGCCGGCGGCGGAATGGTCGGGGCCCTCGTTGAAGACGAGTGCGAGGTCGAGCGCACCGGATGCCTTGATGCCCGCCGCGATTCCGGCGGCCCGGAACCCCAGGGGCGCGGTGACGCCCTGGTTCCGCACGAGCCGCGGGTGATCTCCGGGGGCGCCGCCCTCGATCCGGTCCTGCTCTGTTTCCGCGCTGCCCTGCGATCCGGTCACGGTGCCACTCCCACGGTGCTCAGTCCCTCGTTCTCGGTCCAGCCCAGCGCCAGGTTCATCGATTGGACTGCGGCGCCGCCGGTCCCCTTGGTCAGGTTGTCGACCGCGCCGACGACCACGAGGGTCTGTGCGCGTTCGTCGACGGTCACGCCGAGCTGGACGGCGTTGGAGCCGATCACCGAACCGGTGGCAGGCAGCCGCCCCTCCGGCAGCACGTGCACGAATTCCTCGTCCGCATAGGCCTTCTCGTAGACGGCGCGGGCCTCCTCCGCGGTGGCCCCGGTGCGCGCGGTGCACGTCGCGAGGATGCCGCGGGCCATCGGGGCGAGGATGGGCGTGAACGAGACGGTCACCGGCTGTTCCGCGGCGGCCGAGAGCGCCTGGGAGATCTCCGGCGTGTGCCGGTGGACCCCGCCCACGCCGTAGGCCCGCGCGGACCCGATGACCTCGGACGCCAGCAGGTCGACCTTGGGCGACCGTCCGGCACCCGATGCCCCGCTCACCGCGACGACGGTCACGTGCGGATCGGCGATGCCCGCGGCGATGGCCGGGAGCAACGACAGGATCGACACCGTCGGATAGCAACCGGGCACCGCGATCCGGCTCGCGTCCCGGAGCGTTTCCCGGTTGCCGGGCAACTCGGGCAGACCATACGGCCAGGTCCCGGCGTGGTCTCCGCCGTAGTACGACGTCCATTCACCGGCGTCGCGCAACCGAAAGTCGGCCCCGCAGTCGATGATCAGCGTCGTCGGCGGCAGGGCATCGGCGATCACCGCGGATGCGCCATGCGGCAGGCCCAGGAAGACGACGTCGTGTCCGGCGAGGATCTCCGGTGTCGTGTCCTCCAGGACCCGGTCGGCCAGCGGGAGCAGATGGGGATGGTGCGCACCCAGGAGCGTCCCGGCATTGCCACCCGCGGTGAGCGCGCCGATCTCGAGTTCGCCGGATCGCAGACGGGGGTGCCCGCACAGCAACCGGAGTATCTCGCCACCCGCGTAGCCGCTCGCGCCGGCCACCGCCACCCTCACCTTGCTTGTCGAAGCCATGTGATCATTATGCAGCAGGCTGCAAATCAATTCACGGCGGGGTGACACGCCGATGGGGTCAGCGGAGACGGGCCCCCACCCGCGCGGCGGCTGCATCGACGGCGGCCAGCTTGGCCTCGTTGGCCTCGTCCTCGGTGAGGGTACGGTCCGGGGCGCGGAACCGCAGCGAGAACGTCAACGATTTGTTGCCCGCGCCGACCTGTTCACCGGTGAAGACGTCGAACAGCGCGATGTCCTCGAGCAGATCGCCGGCCCCCTCACGAAGCGCCTTCTGGACGTCTGCAGCCGGGACCTCCCCTCCGACGACGACGTTGACGTCCTGCAGGACCGCGGGGAACACCGACACCGACGGCGCCGGGAGTCGCGCGTCCAAGGGCAGTGCGTCGATGTCGATCTCCACCGCGCAGGTCCGCTTCGGCAGATGGGCCCGCTCGAGCACCGCGGGGTGGAGTTCGCCGGCGTAACCGACCGTGCGGCCGTCGACCGTCAGCCGCGCGCAGCGGCCGGGATGCCATGGGCGCTGATCGTCGGCGGTGAGCTCGACGGTCACCCCCGCCGCGCGACCGATCGTGCGCGCCGCCTCGAAGGCATCGAGGTGGTCGGCGGCGCGTCCCGGACCCCAGGGGCCCGCGGGATCGCGCAGTCCGGTGAGGACGACGCCGACGTGCAGCGGCTGATGGGGCAGCGAGGCGTCGAGCGCCGCGATCTCCTCGTCGGTCGGGCGGCGCGTGACGTCGAGCGCGTCCACCGCGGCGACGTGATCGCCGGCGATGACGACCTGACCGATGGTGAACAGCGACAGATCCCGCTGACCGCGTGCGATGTTGCGGGCCGCCATCTCGAGGAGACCCGGGAGCAACGTCGTGTTGAGTTCGGGGCGATCGGATTCGAGTGGGTTGAGGACCTTCACGGTGCGCCGGCGCTCATCGTCGGCCGGCAGGTCCCAGAGGTCGAACACGCCGGCCGGCATGAACGGATACGGCAGGACCTCGACGTAGCCGTCGAGCGCAAGGGTGCGTCCCACGCTGCGCCGGCGTCGCTGAACCGGGGTGAGTCCGGTGCCGCCGGGCGCGCGCGGAACCACGGCGGGGATGTCCTCCAAGCCCTCCAGGCGCAGGACCTCCTCGACCAGGTCGGCGCGTTGCCGCAGATCGGGTCGCCACGAGGGCGGGAACACGTCCAGCTCGTCTGTCCCGGTCACCACGCAACCGACCTCGGTCAGCCGCGTCAGGGTGGTTCCCGGCGGATAGCTGACGCCCGCGACCCGGTCCGGTTCGTCGGCAGCGATGGCGATGGTCGACCGGATCGGGGTCTGGACATGGGTCTCGGACAGCGGTGAGGCGATCCGTCCGCCGGCGATCTCGACGATCAGCCGGGCGGCGCGGTCGGAGGCCACCGCGGTGATCTCGGGGTCGACGATCCGCTCGAACCGCTTGCTGGCCTCGGAGGTCAGCTTGTGGCGCTTCGCGGTGCGGAAGACCCGAACGGAATCGAAGGTCGCCGACTCCAGCAGCACCGTCGTCGTCTCGGGACCCACCTCGGTGCTCGCGCCGCCCATGACACCGGCGAGGGCGATCGGTCCGGTCTCGTCGGCGATCAGGACATCCTCGGGGTCGAGGATGCGAACGGTGTCGTCGAGGGTGGTGAGCTTCTCCCCCGGCTGGGCCGACCGGACCGTGACGGCTCCGGTGACACGGTCGGCGTCGAAGGCGTGCAGCGGCTGACCGAGTTCGATCATGACGTAGTTGGTGATGTCGACGATCGCGGAGATGGGGCGGATACCGGCGACCATGAGCCGCTTCTGCATCCACCACGGGGAGATCGCGGTCGGGTCCACACCGGTGATGACCCGAGCGGTGTAGCGGATCGCGCCAGAGTTCTCGTCGATGGCGACCGGCCACGCCGGGGCCGACCCGTCGTCCGCCAGGTCCGCGGCCCGGAGTCCGGGATCGACGAACGGGACCCCGAAGCTGCCCGCGAGCTCGCGGCCCAGGCCGCGCACCGAGAACGCGTAGCCGCGGTCGGGGGTGACGTTGACGTCGATCGCCGCGTCGGCGAGTCCCAACACCTCGCGGGCGTCCGCGCCCGGTTCGGCGGTCCCGGGCGCGAGCACGAGGATGCCGCTGTGATCGGTGCCGATACCCAGCTCGGAGACCGAGCAGATCATGCCGTCGGACACCCGGCCGTAGGTCTTGCGCGAGGCGATCTCGAAGGGACCGGGGAGCACGACCCCCGGCAGCGCGGCGACGATCAGGTCACCCTCGGCGAAGTTGCGTGCACCGCAGACGATTCCGCGGGGCTCGTCCTCACCGACGGCGACCGTGCAGAACCGGATCGGCTTCTTGAACTCGGTGAGCTCCTCGATCGTCTCTACTCGACCGATCACCAGCGGTCCGGTGATCTCCAGGAACGCCTCGATGTCCTCGATCTCGAACCCGACACGGACGAAACCGGCGTCGATCTCATCGGTGGTCGCCGACCACTGCGGGTCGCCGGCGCGGAGTACCTCGGTGTACCAGGACTGTGGTGCACGCACTGTGTATCAACTACTTTCGTCGCGTCGTGAGGAGTCGTCGGGGCGGGATCTGCGCGGTGCCGGTCAGGCGGCCGGACCGAAGGGGAGGGTGAACCGGATGTCCCCCTCGACCATGTCCCGCATGTCGGAGATGTCGTTGCGGAATTGCAGGGTGCGCTCCAGGCCCATGCCGAAAGCGAATCCGGAGTACACATCCGGGTCGATACCGCTGGCGCGCAACACATTCGGGTTGACCATGCCGCAGCCGCCCCACTCGACCCAGCCGGGTCCGCCCTTCTTGGCGGGGAACCACACGTCGACCTCGGCGGAGGGTTCGGTGAACGGGAAGTAGCTCGCCCGCATGCGGGTCGTCGTCTCCGGGCCGAAGAGTGCCCGCGCGAAGGTCTCCAGGGTGCCCCGCAGGTTCGCCAGTGTGAGTCCCTTGTCGACGGCGAGTCCCTCGATCTGATGGAAGACCGGGGTGTGGGTGGCGTCGAGCTCGTCGGTCCGGAACGTCCGGCCCGGGCACGCCACGTAGATGGGCAGGTCCCGGCTCAGCATCGAGCGCACCTGCACCGGCGAGGTGTGCGTCCGCAGGACCTGCCGCGATCCCTCGGGCGCGATGTAGAAGGTGTCCTGCATCGACCGGGCGGGGTGGTCGGGCAGGAAGTTGAGCGCGTCGAAATTGTAGTGCTCGGTCTCGACCTCCGGGCCCTCCGCGATCTCCCAGCCCATACCGACGAACACGTCGGCCACCTGCTCGGCGATGACGGTGATGGGATGTCGCGCACCCACCGGGCGCCGACCGCTCGGCAGGGTCACGTCGATGGATTCGGCGACGAGGACCGCCGCGTCCCGTTCGGCGTCGAGGACGGCGGTGCGCGCCTCCAGGGCCGCCGACACCCGGCCGCGCACCTGGTTGACCAGCTTGCCGGCTTCGGAACGCCCCTCTTTGGGGAGGGAACCCAGCGCGCGCCGGGCGAGTGCGATCGGCGAGCGATCACCGAGGTGCGCCGACTTGGCCGCGGCGAGCTGATCGAGGTCGGCCGCCGCCTCGAAGTCCTCGATGGCCGACGTCGCGGCCGCCTCGAGGTCGTCGGGTCCCGGGAATGCCGTTGCGTCGGCGGAAGTGGCCACGGTGGGCGTGCTCCTCGTGCGTCGATCGATGGATGGTCGGCATCGTCGTCGCGCTGTGCACGCCGACCCAACGGGCCGACGGACACCTCCGGCGCCGACGATGACTCCCGTCGAGGGTAGTCGACTACCGCGGGGCGCTGACCTGCAGGGAGGCGTCGTCACCGGGAAGCCCTGGCGCTGCCGTCGGACGACCGGCGGGAACCGCGAGGCAACGCGAGCAGGTGGCACAGGCGAGGCCCATGATCAGCCACCACACACCGTCGCCGGTCAGACCGCCGCGCGCGAGCATCAGCACTGCCACGCCGAGCCCGGCCAGCGCCGTCAGCAGGGCCGCGTTCCGCACCGGTCCGCTGCGCCGGGCGACCGGTTCGTCCCACCACGGCAGGGACCGGTTCTCGAGTGGGGACAGGATCGCGACCACCGGGACCATGCCCGCGAGCAGCAACACGGTCTGCGCCCCGACGATCATCGGGAAGGACGCCGCGCCGACGTCGCCGCGGTCGATGCCGGCCGCGGCGCACAGACCGATGATCGCCGCGAGCACCGGCAGATGCCAGAGATACAGCGTCATCGCGCCCCGGTTGCCCAGCACCACCCACCACCAGACGCGCGGACGGTCGGCCACGACCGCGAGGAATCGGCGCACCGCGATCGCGCCCGCGCACAACACGATCGCGTGGCCGGCGAGCAGCAGGCTCGGCGGACTCATGTTGGACAGGTGCTGGCCCGGAACCGTCACGAGGGAGACCTCGTAGGGTCCCCACGTGACGAGGACGAGGTCGGCTGCCAGCGCACCGGCGGCCGCGAGGACGGCGAGCCCGGGCCGCAGGATCTTCTTGGCGTACGCGACCCCGAGGACCGCGGGGATCGTCCACACGGCGAGGAAGTTCAGGTAGCCGAGCGCTGCGGGGCCGTCCGTCAGTCGGACGGCGTCGACGATCGCCGTGCTCCCCCAACACACCGCCAGGGCGGCCAGCACACCACCGACGGACCGGAGGCGCTGCAGGAACGGGACCACCGCCAGTACGAGCAGGTAGGCGCCGAGGAACCACAGCAACTGCACCCCGAGACGCGCGACCACGTCGGCCGCCGCCGTGGCACCGGTGCCGGACAGGACGGTGTACACGGCCGCGACGGCTCCGAGGTACCAGAACACCGGCCGCATCAAGCGTTGTGTCCGGGCGACGAGCCATTGCCCGGCGGTCGGTGTGTCACCGTCGCCGCGCGAGGTCCAGCCGCGGGTCGCCGCGGCGGCACCGGCGAAGAAGAACAGCGGCAGCACCTGCAGCAGCCAGGTCGCCGGCTGCAGTGCGGGCACGTCGCCGAGTGTGTTGCCGAGATGAATCGAGTCGTCGGTCACGTCGACGGTGAGCATGATCGAGTGACCGGCGACCACGACCGCCAGCGACATGATGCGGATCAGGTCGATGACGCGGTCGCGGTCCCCGGTGAGGGCGGCGAGTTCACGAGGCGTGGGCAGACCGGTCGACGCCGGCCGTCCCGAGACGATGCTGGGCATGGCGTCGAGTCTCGACCGCGGCGACCGGGACGGCCTGAGGGAAACTACTCGCTCGGGGTCGGCAATCCCCGCATCCGCGAACACACAACCGGCCCGCCCGGGCCGCGACCCTACTTGCCGAAGCCGGCTCGCTTGAGCGCGTCGGCCATCGCCCCGCTGGGTGCCGGGCGTCGATCGTTCCGGTTCCCGCCTCGGTTGCCCTGCCCCTGAGCGCCCCGGCCCTGGCCGCCCGGGTTGCCCCGTCCGCCGCCACGCTGCTCGTTCCTCCGCGGCTGATTGCCGCCGCCACGAGCACTGTCCTCCCGCCCTTGCCCGCGAGGCGCGCGGGAGGGTTTGCCGTCACTGCCCGGTTCGTCGTCGAGCCGCAGCGACAACCCGATGCGTTTGCGGTCGATGTCGACGTCCATGACCTTGACCTTTACGATGTCGCCGGACTTGACGACCTCGTGGGGGTCGGAGACGAAGCGGTGTGCCATCGCCGAGACGTGGACGAGGCCGTCCTGGTGCACGCCGACGTCGACGAATGCGCCGAAGGCGGCCACGTTGGTGACCTGACCTTCGAGGACCATCCCCGGGGTCAGGTCGGAGACCTTCTCGATGCCCGTGGCAAACGTCGCGGTCTTGAACTCCGGCCGCGGGTCGCGCCCCGGCTTGTCGAGTTCGGCGATGATGTCGACGACGGTCGGACGACCGAACGTCTCGTCGACGAACTCCTCGGGTCGCAACTTGGTGAGGGTCGCGGTGTCGCCGATCAGCGACCGGACATCGGTGCCCACCTTCTCGAGGATGCGTGTGACGACCGGGTACGCCTCCGGGTGCACGCTCGACGCGTCGAGCGGATTGTCGCCGTCGGCGATGCGCAAGAAGCCGGCGCACTGCTCGAAAGCTTTGGGGCCGAGCCTGGGCACCGCGGTGATCTGCTTGCGATCCCGGAACGCGCCATTGGTGTCACGATGCGCGACAATCGATTCCGCGAGGCCCGCGGTGATGCCGGACACGCGGGACAGCAGCGGCACCGACGCAGTGTTCACGTCGACGCCGACCGCGTTCACCGCGTCTTCGACGACCGCCCCGAGTGAGCGCGCGAGCAGGGTCTCGGAGATGTCGTGCTGATACTGCCCCACCCCGATCGACTTCGGATCGATCTTCACGAGCTCGGCGAGCGGATCCTGCAACCGGCGGGCGATCGAGACCGCGCCGCGGATGGAGACGTCGAGGTCCGGCAATTCCTTCGACGCGTACGCCGACGCCGAGTAGACCGAGGCACCCGCCTCGGACACGACGACGCTCGTCGGCGGCTTCTTGCCGGCCTCCTTGATCGCGGCCAGCAGCTCGCCGGCGAGCGCATCGGTCTCGCGTGAGGCGGTGCCGTTGCCGATGGCAATGAGTTCGACGCCGTGCTTCTCGACGAGTGCGCCGAGCACCGCGAGCGAGCCGGACTTGTCGCGCCGGGGCTCGTGCGGATAGATCGTCGCGTGGTCGACGACCCTTCCGGTCGCGTTCACCACTGCGACCTTCACGCCGGTGCGTAGGCCGGGATCGAGACCCATCGTCGTACGGGACCCGGCGGGCGCGGCCAGCAGGAGGTCCTTGAGGTTCGTCGCGAACACGGCGACCGCGTCGGCCTCGGCGGCCTGACGCAGCCGCATCCGGACGTCGAGGGACAGCCCGACGAACAGCTTGGTCCGCCATGCCCAGCGCACCGTGTCGGTGAGCCACCGGTCGGCCGGACGCCCCTGATCGGCGATGCCGAACCGGGCGGCGATGCGCTGCTCGTACGGTCCGGGGCCGGCGGGCCGGTCGGCCGCTTCCGGGTCGGCGTCGAGGGTGACCGACAGGATCTCCTCGCGCTCGCCGCGCAGCACGGCCAGCACCCGGTGCGACGGCAGCGAGGTGAACGGCTCGGAGAACTCGAAATAGTCGGCGAACTTGGCGCCGGCCGACTCCTTGCCGTCCCGAACCGTTGTGCGCAACACTCCGGTCTGCCACATCAGCTCACGGAGTTCGCCGACGAGGTCGGCGTCTTCGGCGAACCGCTCGACGGCGATCGCGCGGGCGCCGTCGAGCTGCTCGGCGGTGAAGGTCGCCGGGTCCGTCGTCGGGTCCGAGAGCAGTGCATCGGCCACCGGCTCGTGTCCGGCCTCGCGTGCGATCTGGGCCTTGGTGCGGCGCTTCGGCTTGTAGGGCAGGTAGATGTCCTCCAGGCGCGCCTTGGTGTCGGCCTCGAGGATGCGCGCATCGAGTGCGGCGTCGAGTTTGCCCTGCGCGGCGATGGATTCGCGGACGGCCTGGCGTCGGGCCTCGAGGTCGCGCAGGTAACCGAGACGCTCGTCGAGGGTACGCAGTTGCGCGTCGTCGAGGCCGCCGGTGGCCTCTTTGCGGTATCGGGCGACGAACGGAACCGTCGATCCGCCGTCCAGCAACTCGATCGCCGATCGCACCTGACCGGCGCCCACCCCGAGTTCGGTCGCGATCGCCGAGGCGATACGGGAGTTCACGACCGCGGGATCGGGCGCGGGCACCGTCTGGGGTGCAGCGGCCGGCGAGCCGGGGGTCGCGGGTGCGGGTTCGGGCGCGGAGTCGGGTGACACAGTTTCTGACACGATCGCCGACCCTACCGGCCGACTCGGACAGCGGTCAGACGCGACCCGCCGCGCCGTGGACACGGGCGCTCTCGTACAGACAGATGGCCGCCGCGGCAGCGACATTCAGGCTCTCGGCGCGGCCACGGATGGGGATGGACACGCGGTGGTCGGCGGAGCGTTGCACCTCGGCCGACAGGCCGTGCGCCTCGTTGCCGAAGAGCCATGCGACGCGGCCGGAGAGGATGTCGCCCGCCGCGTCCAGGGCGACCTCGCCATCGGCCGCGGTCGCCAACAGGCTGATGCCGGACCCCCGGATGGCGTCGAGGGCGTCGTCGACGGCGCGCTCACGCACCACGGGCACCGTGAACACGCTTCCCGCGCTCGCACGGACGCACTTGCCGTTGTGGGGGTCGACGGCATCGCCGAGCAGGATCACCGCGTCGGCGCCCATCGCGTCGGCGCAGCGGATGAGCGTGCCCGCGTTCCCGGGCTCCCGCGGCTCGACCGCGATCGCGAGGAGTCGCGGCCCGGCGGTGAGGACGGCGTCGAGCGGCACGACGAGCAACGGGCAGATCGCGAAGATGCCCGCGGGCGTGGACGTCTCGGCCAGCTTCGACGCGGCGCGGCCGGTGATCACCGACACCGGGACGCCGGCCGCCGCGGCGGTCTCGACGAGATCGCGATGACGGAACTGCTCCTCGTCGGCGACCAGGACCGCCTCGGCCCGTCCGACGGCCAGCGCCGAGGCGACGGCATTGGCACCTTCGGCGACGAAGCGACCCTGGTCGCGCCGCTCGGCCGCGCGATGCAGCTTCGCATACGACACGACCCGCGAGGACCGCTCGGACAGGACCTCCGTCATCGGAGGTTCGTCCGCGCGACTCGCGGGTCGTGGGTGCTGGTGCGCAATCAGGCAGCCGGCGCGTTGACGTCGGCCGGCAGTGCCTTGCGGGCGACCTCGACCAGACCGGTGAAGGCCTCGGGATCGGTCACGGCGATGTCGGCGAGCACCTTGCGGTCGACCTCGACACCCGCGGCCTTGAGGCCCTGGATGAGGCGGTTGTAGGTGATGTCGTTGGCGCGGGCCGCGGCGTTGATGCGCGAGATCCACAGCTTGCGGAACTCACCCTTGCGCGCGCGACGGTCGCGGTAGGCGTAGTTCAGCGAGTGGAGCTGCTGCTCCTTCGCCTTGCGGTAGAGGCGCGACCGCTGTCCGCGGTAGCCCTTGGAGGCCTCGAGGGTGGACCGACGCTTCTTCTGGGCGTTGACGGCCCTTTTCACGCGTGCCATGTGTTAGATCCTTTTGCTTGTCAGATGTCTGGGGTCGCTGGCGTCAGCGGTTGAGCAGTCGCTTGATGCGCGGGGCGTCGTTCTCGCTGACGACGGTGGTGCCGTCGAGACGACGGGTGCGCCGAGACGACTTGTGCTCGAGCAGGTGGCGGCGGTTGGCCTTCTGGCGGACGATCTTTCCGCTGCCGGTCACCTTGAAGCGCTTCGCGGTGCCCTTGTGGGTCTTGCTCTTCGGCATGTTCTTCCTTCTCTCGGGCGAACTCGGGCACCGGACCCGGCGAGGTCCGGTGTGTACCCGTGTTCGCGTGTCGTGATCTCGGCCGGAGCGGTTCGGACTCTCGTCCGGCCGATCGACTCAGTTCTCGTCCGCTCAGTGCTCGCGGATCAGCTCGCGTCTGGGGCGGCCTTCGGGCCACCGGAACGCTCGCGGCTCTCTTGCGCCTTCTGGCGGGTCTTCGCACCCTTGTGCGGCGCGAGGACCATCGTCATGTTGCGGCCGTCCTGCTTGGCCGAGGTCTCGACGAAGCCGTAGTCGGCGACATCGTTGCCCAGGCGCTGCAGCAGTCGGTAGCCGAGCTCGGGGCGCGACTGCTCGCGGCCGCGGAACATGATGGTGACCTTCACCTTGGATCCCGCTTCGAGGAACCGGATGACGTGACCCTTCTTGGTCTCGTAATCGTGGTCGTCGATCTTGGGACGGAGCTTCTGCTCCTTGATCACGGTCATCTGCTGGTTGCGACGCGATTCGCGCTGCTTCTGGGCCGCTTCGTACTTGAACTTGCCGTAGTCCATGATCTTGCAGACCGGCGGACGGGCGTCCGGAGCCACCTCGACCAGGTCGAGATCGGCCTCGTAGGCCAAGCGAAGCGCATCTTCAACACGCACGATGCCCACCTGCTCCGAGTTGGGTCCGACGAGTCGGACCTCAGGGACGCGGATGCGCTCGTTGATGCGGGTCTCAGTGCTGATGGGGCCTCCTTGTTCAATCCTGCAGTGGTAACCGTCGCGTCGTGGCGAGGGACGTATGCAAGAGAACCTGCGGGACACCTCAGCAAGGAAGCCCCGGGACTGATGTCCGCGGGGCTCCGATACCGACCGGTTCGTCCACGCGTGCCAGTGCTGACACACGCTGCCGACGACGTACAGCTCAGCATCCAGAGATGCGATCTGCGACGATCGGCGTGAACCGGACCGTGCAACTGCGAGAACCTCGCGTCGAACGGTGGGAGCGGAACTCCACTTACGACCCCGGCGCATACCAGGGCGGTCGTGCTATGGGAGTCTAACAGCCATGGCCGAGAACTCCTATTCGTCACCTGCACCGTTACCCCCGGAGGGTGCGACGGGCGATGGCGCCGACCTGGGAGATGCGGCGCACACCGATCCCGACAACGTCCGTGACCTGGGCGATATTCCGGCCATCGAGGTCATCACCCGATCCATCGTCATGCTGATGAGCGCGGCGGCCGAGAAGCTCGGCCTGGCCGAGGGGACCCCGGCCGACCGGATCGACCTGCCCGAGGCCCGCACCCTGATCACCGCCCTGGCCGGCATCGTCGACGCGTCGAAAGCCGATCTCGGCATCCACGCCGCACCGATCCGCGACGGCCTGAAGGGCCTGCAGCTGGCGTTCCGGGAGGCAAGTGCATACCCGGACGAACCCGGCGAGGGCCCGGGCGAGAAGTACACCGGCCCGGTTCGCGTGCCCCGGCGGTAGTGGCCTCGACACGCGGCGGCCTCGCTCCGCTCGGCCGGCGCTACTCGACCAGCGGAGGGCCTACGCTGGACCCATGACGAATGCCGAGGAGCCCGGACGGTCCGACGAGATCATCGATGCGGAGATCGTGCCGACCGGCCCGGTGCCCGGAGCGGTTCCCGATCCGAATTACTCCGACAGCGGCGTCCCGACCTTCGACTTCGTGCGCGACAAGATCGAGAACCGCATCTCCACCGCGATCGGGTCGCAGGAGCTGGCGGAGGCGAGCGCCGAGGGCCAATCCGTCGACGAGATGATGCGTAAGCGCGACGAGGCCGCGAAGAAGCGACTCGAGGAGATCCGCAAATCGATGGGTTCGTAGCGCTCTCCCCCGCCGCGCATTCCCCCTCAGAACACGCGAATCGCCACTTCCGTTGACGCGCGCCACTCGCAAACCAGCGCTGCTGCAACGGTAGTGGCGATTTGCGTTCGGCGACTCAGCCGACCGACGCCACCGCGTGGTCGATGTCCACGATCTCGGCGAGGAATTTGCCGGTGTGGCTGCCCGGGGTCGCGGCGATGTCCTCCGGAGTACCTTCGCCGACCACGGTTCCACCACCCGCGCCACCCTCGGGTCCCATGTCGATGACCCAGTCGGCGGTCTTGATGACATCGAGGTTGTGCTCGATCACGATGACCGTGTTGCCCTTGTCGACCAGACCGTTGATCACGGCGAGCAGCTTCTTGATGTCCTCGAAGTGCAGACCGGTGGTCGGCTCGTCGAGGATGTAGACCGTCCGGCCCATCGACCGCTTCTGCAATTCGGCCGCCAGCTTCACGCGCTGTGCCTCACCGCCGGACAGCGTCGGCGCCGGCTGCCCGAGCCGGACATAGCCCAGACCGACGTCGACGAGTGTCTTCAGGTAGCGATGGATCGAGGTGACGGGCTCGAAGAAGTCGGCGGCCTCCTCGATCGGCATGTCGAGCACCTCGGAGATGGTCTTGCCCTTGTAGTGCACCTCGAGGGTCTCGCGGTTGTACCGCGCGCCGTGGCAGACCTCGCACGGGACGTACACATCCGGCAGGAAGTTCATCTCGATCTTGATCGTGCCCTCACCGGTGCACGCCTCACAGCGGCCGCCCTTGACGTTGAACGAGAACCGGCCCGGTTGATAGCCGCGCACCTTCGCCTCGGTCGTCGCCGCGAACAACGTGCGGATCTTGTCGAAGACACCGGTGTAGGTGGCCGGGTTCGACCGCGGGGTGCGCCCGATCGGCGACTGGTCGACCTGCACGAGCTTGTCCAGGTTGTCCAGACCCTTGATGCGGGTGTGACGCCCGGGCACCTGACGCGCGCCGTTGAGCTTGTTGGCGAGCACGGTGGCCAGGATGTCGTTGACGAGCGTCGACTTGCCCGACCCCGAGACACCGGTGACCGCGGTCATCACACCGAGCGGGAACGACACGTCGATGCCACGGAGGTTGTGTTCCCGCGCACCGACGACCGTCAGCTGGCGCTTGCGATCGATCGGCCGCCGGATGTCCGGCACCGGCAGGGTGTCGCGACCGGCGAGGTACGCACCGGTCAGTGATTTCCGGTTCTTCAGTAGGTCCTTGTAACTGCCGCTGTGCACCACGTGTCCGCCGTGCTCCCCGGCCCGGGGACCGATGTCGACGATCCAGTCGGCGGCGCGGATGGTGTCCTCGTCGTGTTCGACGACGATGAGCGTGTTCCCCAGATCCCGAAGCCGCGTCAACGTGTCGATGAGTCGGCGGTTGTCGCGCTGGTGCAGACCGATCGACGGCTCGTCGAGGACGTAGAGCACGCCCGCAAGACCCGAACCGATCTGGGTGGCCAGGCGGATGCGCTGCGCCTCACCACCCGACAGCGAACCCGCGGCGCGCTCGAGCGACAGGTACTCGAGTCCGACGTCGAGCAGGAAGCGGATGCGGGCCTGGACCTCCTTGAGGACCCGTCCCGCGATCGCGGCCTGCCGGGAGTCGAGCCGCAGTTGGTCGAGGAAGTCGGCGCAATCGGCGACCGACAGGGCGCACACCTCGGCGATCGACTTCGGCCCGAACTCCGGGTGGTCGAGCGTGACGGCGAGGATCTCCGGGCGCAGGCGCGCACCCTGACAGGCAGGACACGGCACGTCCCGCATGTAGCCCTCGTACCGCTCCTTCATCTGCTCGGACTCGGTCTGGTCCATGCGGCGCGCGAGGAACGAGAGCACGCCCTCGAACTCGGTGTAGTACGAGCGGGTGCGGCCGTACCGGTTGCGGAACTTGACGTGGACCTGGTGGTCGCTGCCGTTGAGCAGGGCCCTGCGCGCCTTGATCGGCAGCTTCTTCCAGGGCGTGTTGATGTCGAACTTCATCTGATCGGCCAGCCCGGACATCAACCGGAGGAAGTAATCGGCGTTGTGCCCGGTCGACCACGGCGCGATGGCACCCTCGGCGAGCGACATCTCCGGGTCGGGCACGACGAGCTCCTCGTCGACCTCCTTGCGGATGCCGAGCCCGTCGCATTCCGGGCATGCGCCGTACGGCGAGTTGAACGAGAACGACCGCGGTTCGAGGTCGTCGATCGCGATCGGATGCGCATTCGGGCAGGCCATCCGCTCCGAGAAGCGGCGCTCGCGTTCCGGGTCGTCCTCCTCGAGGTCGACGAAGTCGAGCACGATGATGCCGTCGGCCAGACGCAGACCGGTCTCGACCGAATCCGTCAGGCGCTGCTTGGCGCTGGCCTTGACGACCAGGCGGTCGACGACCACCTCGATGTCGTGCTTCTCCTGTTTCTTCAGCTTCGGCGGATCGGTCAGCTGATGGACGACGCCGTCGATGCGGGCGCGGGAGAAGCCCTGGGTCTGGAGCTCGGCGAAGAGGTCGACGAACTCTCCCTTGCGGGTACGCACGACCGGCGCGAGCACCTGGAAGCGCGTGCCCTCGTCCATCGCGAGCACCTGGTCCACGATCTGCTGGGGTGTCTGCTTGGCGATGGGCTCGCCGCAGATCGGGCAATGCGCCTTGCCGGCGCGGGCGTAGAGGAGACGGAGGTAGTCGTAGACCTCGGTGATGGTGCCGACGGTCGACCGGGGATTGCGGTTGGTCGACTTCTGATCGATGGACACCGCGGGCGAGAGGCCCTCGATGAAGTCCACATCCGGCTTGTCCATCTGCCCGAGGAACTGCCTCGCATAGGCGGACAGTGACTCCACGTAGCGCCGCTGCCCCTCCGCGAAGATCGTGTCGAAGGCGAGGGATGACTTGCCCGATCCCGACAACCCCGTGAAGACGATGAGGCTGTCCCGGGGCAGGTCGACATCGATGCCGCGCAGATTGTGTTCGCGGGCACCTCGGACGATCAGACGATCAACCACTGCAGTCCTTACATTCTCGAGTCACAGGGCGCACAGACGGCGCACGGGCACAGTACCGACGGCCACCGACAGAAACGTCGCCATGCACTCGCCCCGGGGAGATTCGGAGTCCGACGACCGGGCGATCGGTCTCGCCGCCCGCGTGTCATCGCCGAACCGATGGTCCAGGATACGCGCGCCACGCCGGGTTTCATGGTCGCGACCGTCACATTCCGGCTGCCCGCTGTCATAGCCTGTCGGCATGACCTCCCCAGCGACACCGATCAGCGACGACTACACCGGCGACCTCTCCGAGTCGAAGACCCCACAGCGCCGCACGCTGGCGTCGGCCACCATCGTCAAGCTGTCCGTCGGCCCGATGGACAACAACGTCTACCTGGTGACCTCGCGTGCGACGGGCGATCAGCTGATCATCGACGCGGCCAACGACGCGGAGACGATCACCGAGGTCTTGTCGGCGGTCGAGGGAACACCGAAGCTCATCTTCACGACGCACCAGCATTTCGATCACTGGCAGGCCCTGGCCGCCGTCACCGAGTCCACCGGGGTGCCGACCGCGGCGGGGCGCCTCGACGCCGGTGAACTGCCCGTCACCCCCGACCGCCTCGTCGACGACGGTGACGTCCTCGAGGTCGGCGACCTCACGTTCGAGGCCATCCACCTCGTCGGGCACACCCCGGGATCGATCGCTCTCGCACTCACCGACGTCGACGACAGCGGCGAGCGAACCGTGCACCTCTTCACCGGTGACTGCCTCTTCCCCGGCGGCATCGGCAAGACCTGGAAGCCGGAGGACTTCGACACCCTCCTCGAGGACGTCTCGACGAAGCTGTTCGACCGCTTCGACGACTCGACCATCGTCTACCCCGGCCACGGCAAGGACACGACCCTGGGCGCCGAGCGCGGGTCACTCCCCGAATGGCGTGAGCGCCGCTGGTGATCCGGAAGCTGGCGACGCCGGTCGACTCCCGAGTGTTTGGTCGCCGTCGCGGGCGGTTACCTGTTCCTCGGATCGTTCGGCGAGTCGTGACCCGCGATGCCCCGTAGGTACGCAAACCGGTCACGGCACGCCGAGTGACCTGCAGATTCGTTGCGACAGGGTAGCGTTGAACGGGCCAGAAACGCGCTTCACCCGACGGATCTCGATAGCCAAACCCGACTGAAGAAGGTTGTGACCGATGATTCTCCGCCGTATCGCCCGTCCGCTCCTCGCCTCGGCGTTCGTCGCCAGCGGCGTGGACGCCATCCGGAGCCCCAAACCGATCGCGCAGTCCGCCGAGCCGGTCGTGGACAAGGCCCGGTCGTCGCTCCCGCCTGAGGTGGCCGGCCGGATCCCGGAGAACACCGAGACCCTGGTGCAGATCAACGCCGCCGCCCAGATCGGCGGCGGAATCCTGCTCGCCACCGGCAAGTTCCCGCGCGTGGCGTCCGTCGTCCTGGCCGGCACCCTGATCCCGACGACGGCAGCGGGCACCGACTTCTGGAACGAGGCCGACCCGGTCAAGAAGGAAGCCCAGCGCAACGCGTTCATCAAGAACGTCGGCCTGCTCGGCGGAGTCCTGTTGGCGGCGGTCGACACCGAGGGCAAGCCGTCGCTCGCGTGGCGCGGCCGGCAGAAGGCATCCGCTGTGGCCGCGGCGCTGCCGATCGGTGCCGCCGCCGGGTCGTCGACCTGGGAGCACCTCGTCGAGCGCACCCACGACGGCGCCGAGATCGTCTCCGAGCGGTCCGCCGACGCCGCGGCGAAGTTCCGCGAGCACGCACCCGAGATCGCCGAGGCCGCGCAGAAGCGCTCCCTCGAGCTGGCCGGCAAGGCCGCCGAGACCGCCTCCGATGTCGCGGATCGCATCAAGGACCGCGCCCCGGTCGTCGCCGACGCGGCTCTCCACCGGTCGTCGGAGCTCGCCGACACGGCGCTCGCGCGTTCGTCTGATCTCGCCGAGACCGCGCGCAAGCGGGGCCCGAAGCTCGTGAAGGAAGCGCAGAAGCGAGCCGAGAAGGCTCAGAAGCAGGCCGCGAAGGCGCAGAAGCAGGCGAAGAAGAAGGCTCCGAAGATCGCCGATTCGGCCCGCGACCGCGCGTCCGATCTCGCCGACACCGCGCGCAAGCGCGCACCGGAGTTCGCCGACGTGGCACGCGATCGGTCCGCCGAACTCGCCGACGTCGCCCGCGCACGGTCGGCCGAGCTCGCCGAGACCGCACGCCAGCTCGCCGCAGCTGCCGAGGACTCCGCCGAGCAGGGTCGCAAGCGTCTGCGCAAGGCACGTCGCTGATCCCTCGGGGTCTCCACGCGCACGAGCAACAGAACGAGCACGACCCTGAGCACAACCGATCTCACGACCACGGACGCGGTGCACCCGCCAGAGGATTATCCCTGGGTGCCCGCGTCCGCGGCGCTGAGAGAGGCCTCGCTGCACGAGATGACGCTCGCGGGTCCGCCGTTCGGGACGGTCCCGTCGGTGGGCTCGCGGCTCGTGGTAGCGGTCGGGTCGAATGCCGCCCCCGACGTTCTCCGTCGCAAGCTCGCCCACGTTCCGTCGACGGACCGGATCTGCCTCCGCACGGTCCGCGTCACGAACATCACAGTCGGCCATTCCGCCCATGTAGCGGCCCGGGGATACATCCCGGCCGCACCGATCCTCGCAGGTGAGGGCGCGATCACGACGACCGCGGCCTGGCTGGGTCCCACCCACATCGATGCTCTCGACGCCACCGAACCCAACTATGATCGACAGACAGTGACTACGCGCGACCACCCCGTTCTCGGCCGTCCCTCTCCCCTCCTTCCGGACGAGTGGACCCCGCCTGCGACCTTCGACCTGTACGTGTCCCGGCACGGCGTCCTCGCCGACCCGGTCACCGGTGACCCCGTCCCCTTCGGCGCACAGACCGACGTTCTCGAGTGGCTGTCCCGCCGACTCGACGACGAGACACTCGCCGACCCGGCGTCGCAGGTCTGCAGCCGCTTGTCCGCCGACCCCCGCGCGATGACCGCCCGCATCCGGGCCGCCGGACTGGCCCGGTCCCACGGGTCCCGCGCACCGCTGTCGATCGGGGACGGCCGATGACCGCCCTCTCGCCGGACGCCGACCCCCGCGTGGACGAGGAACAACGGCACCTCGACCGCGTGTACGGCAGGCTGGACCGGATGCGTCGGACCACCCAGCGTCGGTTGTCGTCGACGCTCTCCGAACGCGGCGGCACACCGCAGGCGCTGTCCGAACGCGAGTCCTACGAGCGGATGTACAACGAGGATCTCGCCAAATTCGATGCCGCCGAACACAATCTGTATTTCGGTCGTCTCGACCTGGAGGACGGCGAGATCCGGCGCATCGGACGCATCGGTGTCCTCGACGACGGTTTCGCCGACGACGGCGAACTCGACGCCACCGCCACCGACGCCACCCTGCTGCTGGACTGGCGCGCGCCGCTGGCCCGGCCGTTCTATCTGGCGACGCCCGCCGCGCCCGAGGACGTCGCGCGCCGTCGCCACATCCGGACCCGCAGCCGCAAGGTCCGCGGGGTGAGCGACGAGTCCCTGACCGCAGGCGATGCGCTGCTCGACGACTTCGGACACGGCGACGTCGTCAACGAGTCGGCTCTTGTCGCGGCCCTCAACGCCGCCCGCACCGGCGAGATGACCGACATCGTCGAGACGATCCAGCGCGAGCAGGACCTGATCATCCGGTCGACGCATCGCGGGGTCACCGTCATCCAGGGCGGCCCCGGAACCGGCAAGACCGCCGTGGCGCTGCACCGAGCCGCCTACCTGCTCTACACACATCGCGAGAACCTCTCGCGCAGCGGCATTCTCATCATCGGACCCAACGACGACTTCCTGAACTACATCGGCCAGGTGCTGCCCTCGCTGGGCGAGTCCGGCGTGCTCCTCTCGACCATCGGTGACCTGTTCCCCGGCGTCCGCGCGGGCACCGCCGACCCGCGGACGACCGCCGCGGTCAAGGGCGGACTGCGCATGGTCGACGTCCTCAAGCGGGCGGTGCGTGCCCAACAGTCGCTGCCGTCCCGGCCCGAGGCAGTCGATTTCGACAGCTACACCGTCGAGATCGACTCGGCCCTGGTCAAGGCCGCGCGCGCCAAGGCCCGCGCGACTCGACGCGCCCACAACCTCTCGCAGAACGCCTTCCTGAAGGCGGGACTCGCCGAACTCGCGGCGCGGCACGCGGCGGCCATCGGATCGAGCCTGCTCGACGGTTCGCAGTTGCTCAGCCCCGCCGACATCGCCGACATCCGCGACGACATGAGCCGCGATCCCGACATCCGTGCCGCGTTGCTGCGGTACTGGCCGACGCTGACCCCGCAGGCCCTGCTTCGCGACCTGCTCGGCGACGAACGCGCGATCCGCAAGGCCACCCCGGGTTGGACGGACGCCGATCGTGCGGCGCTGCACCGTCCGTCGCGCCCTGCCACGACGTCGGGCGCGGACTTCTCGCCTGCCGACGTCCCATTGCTGGACGAACTCGCCGAGCTGATCGGTTACGGCACCGAGGACGCGGAGCGGGCCGAACGCGCACGCTGGCGTCGCCAGTTGGCCGAGGCGCAGGACGCACTGGACATCCTGACCGGCTCGGCGCCGCAGGACCTCGAGGACGAACTCGATCCCGAGATCCTGATGGCCTACGACCTGATCGACGCAGAACAGCTCGCGTCCCGCCAGACCGAGACACGACGCGCCACGACGGCCGAACGTGCCTACGGCGACCGCACCTGGACGTTCGGCCACGTCATCGTCGACGAGGCCCAAGAGCTCTCCCCCATGTCCTGGCGGATGGTGATGCGACGCATCCCGAATCGGTGGATGACGATCATCGGCGACACCGCTCAGACATCCGACGAGGCGGGCACGCGCTCGTGGGCCGAGGTCCTGGAGCCGTATGTCGCGAAGCGCTGGCAGTTCAAAGAGCTGTCGGTCAACTACCGGACCCCGAGCGAGATCATGGAGTACGCCGCGCGCGTCCTCGACGAGATCGGCAACGGCGAGAAGGCCCCGACCTCGTTGCGCAGCAACGGGATCGAGCCGGTGGCGCTGCGGGCGGACAACGACTCCCCGCGGAGCATCGCCGACGCCGTCCTCCGAGCCGTCGGGCTCGCCGAACCCGACGGCCTCACCGCCGTCGTGGTCCCCGATCACCTGCACGACCCGATCGACGCGGCGCTGGCGCCGGATCGCTTCACGCTCCCCGACCGGGAACCACCCCGGGTGTACACGGTGCGGAGCTGTAAGGGCCTGGAGTTCGACACGACCATCGTCGTCGAGCCCGCTGCGATCATCGACCAGTCACCACGCGGGCTCAGCGACCTGTACGTCGCCCTCACCCGGGCGACCCAGCGACTCGTCGTCGTCCATCGGGGCGACCTCCCCGACGCCCTTGCGGATCTCCCGGCCGGCTGAGGGCGCGCGATCCCCGCTCCGCTCCCGGTTGATGCGACCTGCCGACCCGGTTACTGCGAAAGCACTCGTTGTGATCGGAGCGGCCCAATTACTGCTCCCTGAGGAGGCCGGAGCTTGCGGAGGCCGTCACGAAGG